>CAJQHM010000010.1 GCA_905478195.1 uncultured Pseudomonadales bacterium | reverse complement strand
TTGGATTTCGCTAATTCTTCTGGGTTGTCACTCATCTTCTGTCGGGCGCCGCCTATGGTATAGCCTTGCTCGTACAGTAAGCTCTTGATTTGCCTGATTAAAATGACATCCTGACGCTGGTAATAACGACGGTTACCACGACGCTTAACGGGTTTTAGCTGAGGAAATTCAGCCTCCCAGTAGCGCAGCACATGAGGCTTCACCGCGCATAATTCACCGACTTCACCGATAGTGAAGTAGCGTTTGGGGGGTATTGGAGGTAATTCGTCGTTATTCTTCGGTTCCAGCATAACCCTCTACCCTTGCCTTAAGTTTCTGTCCTGGGCGAAATGTAACTACCCGCCGCGCCTTGATCGGTATCTCTTCACCCGTCTTGGGGTTGCGGCCTGGTCGCTGCTTCTTGTCTCTTAAATCGAAATTGCCATATCCAGACAATTTGACCTGCTCGTTGCGCTCTAGTGAAAGACGGATTTCTTCGAAAAACTGCTCTACGACTTCCTTGGCTTCGCGCTTGTTAAGCCCTAGTTCTTCGAAAAGGCGTTCGGCCATATCGGCTTTAGTGAGTGCTCCATCCGACATATCAAAATCCCCAACTAATTCCGCAAATTTGCATTAAATTTATCTTGTAGCCCGTTGACGCAGTTGCTAATTATCATATTTATGTCATCTTCGCTAAGAGTGCGCGAAGGATGCTGCCACGTCAAGCCTAAAGCGATACTTTTTTTGCCTTTTGCGACTCCATCCCCTTGATAAACATCGAATATTCGAAGGTCGGTTAGATACCCCCCCGCATTATTACGAACATTGCTCAATATTTCACCAGAAGAACAATCGCTATCGATCAGAATAGCCAAATCTCGACTCACTTCTGGAAACTTGGAAAGCGCACTGGCTGTGGGTAGCTTACGCAGCTGCAGTGGCGCCAGCTCCAGCTCGAATAGGTAGCAATTAGATGTGATCCCCAGTTTTCTCAGTATAGCCGGGTGCAGAGCGCCTATCTGGCCGATGATCTCACCATCCTTGCTCAGGCTCGCACATTGGCCACTGTGAAAACAGGCGTAATCGGCGGGGGCAAAGTCGTAGCGGTCTGACTCCAACCCCATAGATAGTAAAGTCTCTACATCACCCTTTACATCATAAAAATCTGATATCTCGCTGTTATTTAGCCAATTTATTGGCATTTTATTGCCAGATATAAGGCCGGCCAGCATTGGCTTCTGCTCTATATCACTGTCTTTCTGCCTGAAGACAAGCCCGCTTTCGAAGATGCGAATGCGATCCTGCTGGCGATTCTCATTGTATTTCAGCGTGCTAATTAAACCAGGAAGTATGCTGCTGCGCATCACGGCCATGTCCGCCGAGATAGGGTTCTGTAGAACCACACCGGGTTGATCCGGAAACAGGGTATCGGCCAGAGAGGGCTCGATGAAGCTATAAGTCACGACCTCTTGGTAGCCTAGGGCAACAAGCTGCTGTCTGATTTGGCTTAGTTCTATATGAGACTCCGGCTTAGACGCCAGAGATTGATTGCCAAGCCCTCCTGTCTGCGGGAGTTTGTTATAGCCATATATCCTGGCGAGTTCTTCTATCAGGTCTGCCTCGATAGTCACATCGAAACGGAAGGAAGGCACTGAAACCACCAACACCTCGCCATCGTCACTGCCTAAATCGAAACCCAGCCTGCTCAGAATGTCCTTAACCTCCACCTGCTCCATCTCTATACCGAGCAGGCTCTTGATGGAGCTGTACTTCAGAGCCACCTCTACCGGCTCAGGAAGATTACCCACAGCGCTTGTTATGGACCCTGCCTCGCCTCCACAAATTTCGAGAAGCAACTGCGTCGCCCGCTCCATTGCTGTTTGCTGGAGTTGATAGTCTACTCCACGTTCGTAGCGATGAGATGCATCTGTATGCATACCATAGGCTCTTGCCTTGCCCGCAATAGCCAGCGGCGCGAAGAACGCGCACTCGAGAAATACGTCCTGGGTCTGATCGCTTACCGAAGTAGCCATCCCCCCCATGATGCCTGCCATAGCCACCGGCTTTTTCGCATCGGTGATAAGAAGAGTATCGGGGATCAGCTCTACTTCTTTTCCGTCTAGAAGCTCCAGCTTCTCGCCCTTAGTTGCCAGTCGAACATCGATATGTCCTTCTAATTTGGCCAGGTCGAACGCGTGCATGGGTTGACCTAGCTCCATCAGCACGAAATTGGTTACGTCTACTACCGGGTCGATGCTACGAAGCCCGCAGCGGCGCAGCTTCTCTCGCATCCACAGCGGTGACTCGGAGTTCAAATTGATATTGCGGATAACGCGGCCAAGATATCTGGGGCAGGCATCTTTTGCTGTGATCTTGATTTCCAATTTGTCTTCGATAGTTTCGGTAGCGGGTGTAAATTCAAGCGGATTTACATCTTGACGCCCGATCACGCCGACTTCTCTTGCCAGACCTATCATGCCCAGACAGTCGCCTCTATTGGGTGTCAGATCTAACTCTATACTCGTATCATCGAGCTGCAAATAATCACGGACATCCACTCCTACTTCGGCTTGCTCCGGAAGCTCCAACAAGCCATCAGACTTTTCCTCTAAACCTAGCTCTTCGCTAGAGCAAAGCATACCGTTCGATTCTACACCGCGAATCTTTGCCTTCTTTATCTTGAAGGGTTTCGCACCCGCAGATTCGATTATCTTGGCGTTGAGTTTTGCGAAGGGAGCCTTCAGACCCGCGCGAACATTCGGCGCACCGCAAACTACCTGATAGGATTCCGCTCCGTCTGAGACAGAGCACAGGCTCAGCTTATCGGCGTCGGGATGAGGCTCCACAGTTTCAACCAGGCCTACAACTATCCCCTGAAACTCGCGCGCAACCGGCGAAGAGCCATCGACCTCGAGGCCGGCCATGGTTAGCTCATCGACAAGTTCCTGAGTTTCAAGATTGGGGCTTACCCACTCTCGAAGCCATTGTTCGCTGAATATCATTATTTATATCAACATATTTAAATAGAAAAACTAATTGAACTGCTGCAAAAATCTAAGGTCGTTCTCAAAATAGGTACGCAGATCGCCCACACCGTAGCGCAGCATAGCCAGGCGTTCTACACCCATGCCGAATGCGAAGCCATTAAATTTTGCAGAGTCTATTTTAGACATATCCAGCACGCGGGGATGAACCATGCCGCAGCCCATCACTTCCAACCAACCAGTGTGACCGCAGATTCTACAGCCCGTCCCTGCACAGCTCACGCAGCCCATATCCACCTCGGCCGATGGCTCGGTAAAGGGGAAATAGGAGGGCCGAAATCGAACTGGCATGTCCTGCTCAAAATAGGCGTGAAGAAAATCGATTACCGTACCCTTCAGATCTGCAAAACTTACACCCTCGTCGATCAATAGGCCTTCTACCTGATGGAACATGGGGGTATGGGTTAAATCTGAGTCACATCGATAGACGCGGCCTGGGCAGATCATTCTGAAAGGTGGTTCGCCTCCCTCCATTACACGCACCTGTACCGGTGACGTATGGGTGCGAAGAACGGTGCCAGGACTCACATAAAAGGTATCATGCATCGCTCTAGCCGGATGATGACTAGGAATATTTAACGCTTCGAAGTTATGGTAGTCGTCCTCGATCTCCGGCCCCTCAGCTACATCGTAGCCACTGGTTTCGAAGATGGAGGTAATGCGATCTATTGTGATGGTGATCGGGTGAAGGCCACCCTGACTCTGACGTCTACCCGGCAAGGTCACGTCTATCGCCTCACTACTTAGCTGAGCACTCAGGCTCTCTTCTACCAGAGACATTTTTCTGGTCTCTATCGCCTGCTGAACTTGCTGCTTGGCTATATTGATGCGTTCGCCCGCCTCAGGACGCTCCTCGGGGGGCAACTGACCAAGCGATTTTAACAACGCCGTCAGCGTTCCCTTCTTGCCTAAATAGTGAACACGCAAAGACTCCAGCGATTTTTCGTCGCTAGAGCCTTCGATAGCTTGCAGGGCTTCTGCAAGTAGGGAGTTTGGATCTGCCATGAGCTAACTGACCCTAAAAGGATTAAGCTGCGAGGCTAGCTTTCGCCTGATCTACAACCGCATTAAATGCTGGCTTGTCGTGTACGGCCAGATCCGCCAATACGCGCCTGTCGACTTCGATATTTGCTTTCTTCAGTCCAGCAATAAGCTGGCTGTAGCTCATACCATTTTCGCGTGCCTGAGCATTGATGCGCGTAATCCAGAGCGCTCTAAATACACGCTTCTTTACACGTCTGTCGCGGTAAGCGTATTGACCAGCCTTAGTGACTGCCTGGGTAGCTACTCGATAGATACGGCTTCTTGCACCGTAATAGCCTTTTGCTTTCTTTAATACTTTCTTGTGACGTCGATTTGCTGTGACGCCGCGTTTAACTCGAGCCATTTTAGATTCTCCTGATTATTTAGCGATTAGACTTCACGTAGCATTCGTTTAACTGCAGGAACATTGTCTGCATGTACAGCACTCGTTCCCCGCAACTGACGCTTTCGCTTGGTCGTCATCTTAGTCAGGATATGACTCTTATAGGCGCTCTTTCGCTTGAAACCGGAAGCCGTTTTCTTGAAACGCTTCGCAGCACCACTATGGGTTTTTAATTTTCCAGCCATTACATAAAACTCCGCATTTGCTCCAATGTTTTCTGTAACTATTGGATGCTTTTAATAAAATACCTAACAATCAAAAAGGCCAGCCTCCAATGAACCACTCGGATCCAAAATAGATTATTGGAGGCTGACCCTTACTCTCGCTAGCGCTTTTTGACCGGTGCCAATACCATGACAATTTGTCGGCCTTCCATCTTGGGCTCCTGCTCCACAGTGCCGTATTCAACAAGATCCTCACGGATCCTGGTGACTAGCTCCATGCCAAGATGTTGATGGGCCATTTCCCGGCCACGGAATCTAAGCGATACCTTGGCCTTGTCCCCATCTTCAAGGAAACGTATCAGGTTGCGTAGTTTTACCTGATAATCCCCCACTTCCGTCCCTGGTCGAAATTTAATTTCTTTAACCTGAGTTCTTCGCTGCTTCTTCTTATTAGCAGCCTTTTCCTTCTTGAGATCGAATATATGTTTGCCATAATCCATGATCTTACAGACTACTGGCTCTGCATCGGGCGCTATTAGCACCAGATCAAGTTTGGCTTCGGCCGCAGCCGCCCGCGCTTCTTCCAATGACTTAATACCGAGTTGTTCACCGGTCTCACCGACCAGGCGTACTTCATCGGCTTCGATAAACTCATTGATGATTGGCTTTTTAGAACTGCTCCTCATGACATGCGCGAACGCTTATTCCTCGTATTCGATTTCATTTAAGTTAATTTAACTGTTGTCCAGTTGCTCGCTTCGGCCAAAACGGGCGACATCCTGGCTTAAGAGTGCACAAAAGTCATCAAATGTCATCGTTCCCAGGTCTTCACCTCCGCGTTTGCGCACTGCCACAGTCTCGCTCTCTAATTCTTTATCCCCGACTATTAGGAGATAGGGAATCTTCTGTAAAGTGTGCTCGCGGATTTTAAAGCCGATCTTCTCATTTCTCAAGTCCGTAGACACTCTAAACCCTTTATTTTTCAAGGATTCTTCGAAATTTCGGCAATAATCGCCCTGCTTGTCCGTTATATTCAGAATCACGACCTGCTCGGGAGCCAACCAGGTTGGCATGGCGCCCGCATAATGCTCTATCAATATCCCCAGAAACCGCTCGAAAGAACCCAACACCGCCCTATGCAGCATAACCGGCTCCTTCTTGCTGCTGTCCTCGGCGACATAATGCGCCCCGAGTCGGCCCGGGGTGCTGAAATCCACCTGAATCGTGCCACACTGCTGCACTCTGCCCATGCAATCCTTCAGAGAGCATTCGATCTTGGGACCATAGAACGCGCCTTCACCCGGCACTAACTCCCAGGGCAAACCTGTGGCATTCAGTGCGTCTTTGAGAGACTGCTCTGACTTATCCCACACTTCGTCTGAGCCAACCCGCTTCTCTGGGCGAGTCGACAAGCGCAGAATCACCTCATCGAAGCCAAAATCTTTGTAGACGGCAAATAGCATAGCCATGAAATCCGCCACTTCTGCCTGAATTTGTTCCTCGGTACAGAAAATATGTCCATCGTCCTGCACGAAGCTGCGCACGCGCATGAGTCCGTGCATGCTGCCGGAAGGCTCATAGCGATGGCATGAACCGAACTCGGCCAGTCGCAGCGGAAGGTCCCGATAGCTCTTCAAGCCCTGATTAAAGACCTGAATATGGCAGGGGCAGTTCATCGGCTTGATCGCATACATGCGATTCTCTGATTCGACGCTAAACATCTCGTCAGAAAACTTTGAGGCATGCCCCGACTTTTCCCACAGGGAGTAGTCGACTAGCTGAGGTGTATTGATTTCTTTGTAATTGTGTTCATCCTGCACGCTGCGCATGTAACGCTGAACGGTCTGATAGATCGACCAACCCTTGGGGTGCCAAAACGCCATGCCTGGCGCCTCTTCCTGAAAATGGAATAAATCCAGATGTTTGCCCAACTTGCGGTGATCGCGCTTCTCGGCCTCTTCCAGGCGTTGCAAGAACAGCTTCAAGTCTTTCTTCGAACCCCAGGCCGTGCCATGAATTCTCTGCAACATCTCGTTGCTGGCATCGCCGCGCCAATAGGCTCCGGCTACTGACGTGAGCTTGAATGCCTTAAAGGCACCGGTGCTGGGCACATGAGGGCCACGGCAGAGGTCGATGAAGTCTCCCTGACGGTAGAACGAGAGATCCTCGTCACCGGGAATGGATTCGATAATCTGGACTTTGTATTCTTCACCCATCTCCTTGAACATGGTGACAGCATCGCTGCGATTCATGATGGAACGCTCGACGGTGAGGTTTTCTTTAACGATGTCTCCCATAACTTTCTCGATCGCCTGCAGATCTTCGGGAGTAAACGCGCGGGAGAAGGCGAAATCGTAGAAGAACCCATCTTCAACGACTGGCCCTATAGTAACTTGAGCCTTTGGAAACAGACGCTGCACGGCCTGGGCCATTAGATGCGCGCAGGAGTGGCGGATTACTTCAAGGCCATCGCTATCCCTTTCCGTGATGATAGCTACGTCCGCGTCGGCGGATAGTACAGTGGAGGAATCGACGAGTGCGCCATCCACGCGGCCAGCCAGAGTCGCTTTTGCAAGTCCGGGGCCTATGGATTCGGCAACTTCCATAACAGTAACCGGGTTCTCGTACTCCCGTGCACTGCCATCAGGTAAGGTAATTTTTGGCATCTTACTTCCACTACGCTCTGTTAAAGTATAAGAGTCTCTTGGGCTCCCAATAACCAACCACCAGAATCAGAGAAAAGTCTCCAATTCACCATGATATTTCGTCTGATTGATTTTTCTGACTAACTTCTTATTACTGACTAACTTCTATGGAATGGTAGGCACGGGCGGATTCGAACCGCCGACATCTGCCATGTCATGACAGCGCTCTAACCAGCTGAGCTACGCGCCTATTTCACTCGATAGAAAAGATTGGCGATTATACGGAATCACGGGGCTAGGTGTCGATGGGTTTATGTGAAAAAGCACATTTAAGTTATTGCTTTAACAGTTGATTCTTAAGCTCTGCAATCTTGTCTCTGGTATCGGCTGCCGCCTCGAATTCGAGATTCTTGGCGAACTCATACATTTTAGATTCCTGGAGAGCAATTTCCTTGGTAACCGCTACCGGGTCATTGAAATCGACACGAGAATACGCACCCCCTTTTTCCGCCGGGCCCTTGCCCCGTTGCCGCACACGATTTGTCGGGCTCACATAGGCCCCTTCCATGACATCCAATACCTTTGTCTTAACCCCTCTTGGGGTTATGTTGTGCGTGGTGTTGTATTCCAGCTGCACTTCACGACGACGCTTCGACTCACCGATTGCACGCTCCATAGACCCGGTTATCCTGTCTGCATACAGAATAGCCTGTCCATTTAGGTTTCGGGCAGCCCTGCCTATGGTTTGAATTAGTGAACGCTCTGAGCGCAGAAATCCTTCCTTGTCAGCGTCCAGGATAGCAACCAGCGAAACCTCTGGAATATCCAGTCCTTCCCGCAGCAGATTAATCCCGACCAATACGTCGAAATTACCCAGCCTTAGATCCCGGAGAATCTCCGACCGTTCAACGGTCTCGATATCTGAGTGCAGGTACCTGACACGCACGTCGTGTTCAGCAAGATAATCCGTCAGGTCTTCTGCCATCCGTTTAGTGAGAACCGTAACCAGCACTCGCTCCTGCTTGGCCGTAACGCGACGCACCTCGGACAGCAGATCATCGACCTGGGTAATAGCTGGCCGCACTTCCAACTCTGGGTCGATCAAGCCCGTAGGACGAACCACTTGCTCTACCCTGTTTCCCTCATGTTCTGCCTCATAGGGCCCGGGGGTCGCAGACACATAAATAATCTGTGGAGTCAGGTGCTCCCACTCTTCAAATCGAAGAGGTCGATTATCCATTGCAGAGGGCAGCCTAAAGCCGTATTCAACCAGCGTCTCCTTTCTGGACCTGTCCCCCTTGTACATCGCACCAAGCTGGGGAATAGATGCATGGGACTCATCAGCAACGACAAGTGCGTCACTGGGCAGATAGTCATAGAGTGTCGGAGGCGGTTCTCCCGGCCCTCTGCCCGACAGGTAGCGCGAGTAATTTTCGATACCGGTGCAATAGCCCAACTCCTGAATCATTTCCAGATCAAATTTTGTGCGCTGCTCCAGCCGCTGCGCCTCCACGAGACGGTTATTGCTGCGTAGCTGTTCCAGCCGCTCCTTCAATTCCGCCTTGATGTCGTCCAGGGTGCCTAATAGCGTATCTCTAGGCGTGACATAGTGAGACTTCGGAAAAACAGTTAAGCGCGGAACTTCTTTGATTAGCTTGCCTGTGAGTGGATCGAAGAAGCTCAGCTTCTCTATCTCATCGTCGTATAGCTCGATTCGTATCGCATGCCGCTCGGACTCTGCCGGATAGATATCGATTACATCGCCGCGCACCCGGTATGTCGCGCGCCGTAACTCCATGTCATTACGCGTATATTGCAGATCGGTTAGCCGCCGGATCAGATTGCGCTGATCGATCTTATCTCCCCTATCGAGATGCACGACCATCTTCAGGTAGGAGTTCGGATCACCCAAGCCGTAGATCGCAGAAACCGTAGCGACCACGATCACATCGTCCCTCTCCAGCAGGGCCTTGGTTGCCGAAAGACGCATCTGCTCTATATGGTCATTGATCGATGCATCCTTCTCAATATAGACATCGGACGAAGGCACATAGGCCTCGGGCTGGTAGTAGTCGTAATAAGAGACGAAATACTCAATCGCATTCTTTGGGAAAAACTCTTTGAATTCACCGTACAGCTGAGCGGCCAGAGTTTTATTTGGCGCCATTATCAGAGTAGGCCTCTGCATCTGCTCTATAACATTGGCGATGGTGAAGGTCTTTCCGGAGCCCGTCACACCGAGCAGGGTCTGGGCATGCAAACCGTCGTTTAATCCCTCTACAAGTCCTTTTATCGCTTCGGGCTGATGCCCTGCTGGCTTGAAATTAGAATGCAGTATGAACTGGCTTGGCATGACAGATTTTCCGGCGCGAAGTAAACCCCTAAGGGTACAACAGCCAACCCGATTAAGACAGATGAGGACTTAGGAGACCATGAGTATTGACCAAGTCGGGTTTTGTCATTAGTATACGCGCGATTCGCAGCTATACTCTGAGCAACAGACCTATAGCCGCAAATGATGCCCAATAGCTCAATGGTAGAGTAGGTGACTGTTAATCACTTGGTTCCAAGTTCGAGTCTTGGTTGGGCAGCCAAACAAAAACCCGCGTAGCCCAACAGCTATGCGGGTTTTCTCTTTCTGCAGGGCCCTATTTAGCACGCTTCATGACAGGGCATTTAGGCAGAACGCACACTATAGGCCCAATGGTCCCAGCTTCATCCCATTCAAACGCCAACAGATACGCAGCAACGATAAGTCAGGCGAAGCACGTAGGCCCATACCGCTGTCGTGATTCACCTGTGGTTAAGCCTAGACCAATTAATGTATAGTTAGCGGCTTGGAAATTCAGGCATACCCGCTACATTGGAGGCAAACTATGCGAAAAACACTTTTATCTCTATTTCTTGTCATACCCCTATTTATGGGCTCGCTTTCGCTGGCTCAGGACAACCCAATCGTTGTCATGGAGACGAACAAAGGCACCATCAAAATCGAACTTTGGGCAGACAAGGCGCCAATCTCAGTCGAGAATTTTCTGCGCTATACAGATAACAGCTTTTTCGATGGACTAGTCTTTCATCGGGTAATTCCTGGCTTCATGATCCAGGGCGGCGGCTTTGATACAGATATGGTGCAAAAAACCACCTATGAGCAGATCAAGAACGAGGCGTCGGCCTCTCTGCCGAACGACCGGGGCACTCTCGCAATGGCACGAACCAACGTCGTTGACAGTGCTACTAGCCAATTCTTCATTAACCTGGTGAACAATGACTTCCTCAACCATACCGACGAGACGCCACGAGGTTTCGGCTATGCCGTATTTGGAGAAGTTATAGAGGGAATGGATGTTGTCGATCAGATAGCAGCCGTTGAGACCGCGACTAGCAGAGGCTATCAGAACGTCCCTAAAGAGCCAGTTATAATCACATCGGCGAAGCGCCAGTAAGACTTCGACTAGCGCGATTGTGTTCATAGAGTCCGAGCTCGTTCTCGTCTGACAAAGGCGCTAGACGAGTTCGAACTTTATGACGGTCTCAGGAGCGGGGAATGTCGAACTTGCTAATTCCTGAGACTAGACCTAACTAGTCCTTAAACAGAGGCGTTACTTTCATTGAATTCGTCACCTTGGTCTCTTGAGCTAACGACTCCCCCTCTGCGCCTAGCTTAGTCGCATCTTCAGCCAATAGCCGATCGTTAACCTCCCCATTCGGCTCGAAGCCGGCAACCGCTTCCTTCAATAACTTGCGAATTTCCTTCAGGTCAATCTGCTTACAGGCAAGATCCATTTTGTTGAGCAGGCTCTCTAAGTCGCCCCAGGACAGCGTCTCTTCTTCCGCTCGCAGTATTTTCGGGTGTTCGGTGCCGGTTACCGACTCACCGATCAACAACTCCTCGTAAAGTTTTTCACCTGGGCGCAACCCCGTATATTCGATTGCAATGTCTCCTCTATAGGAGTTTTCATCCTTAACTTCATAACCCATCAGATGCACCATCTTCCTAGCCAAATCAATGATCTTGATCGGCTCGTGCATGTCGAGCACAAAGACGTCGCCACCGCTTGCCATCGAGCCCGCCTGAATAACCAGCTGTGCAGCTTCCTGCACAGTCATGAAATAGCGGGTAACCTCCGGATGCGTCACGGTAACTGGCCCACCAATGCTTATCTGATGTCGAAAAAGCGGTACCACGGAGCCCGAAGAGCCCAAGACATTTCCGAATCGCACCATGCTAAATTTTGTTAAGCTTTTGCGAGCCGCCAACGCCTGCAAAACTTGTTCAGCGAATCTCTTTGTCGCGCCCATGACATTGGTCGGCCGCACGGCCTTGTCCGTAGAAATGAGCACAAAGTTTTTAACCTTAAACTTCTCCGCTGCTTGCGCTGAAACCAGGGTGCCAAATATATTATTTTGCACTCCCTCAACAACATTCTTTTCGACCATTGGAACTTGTTTATATGCCGCCGCATGATAGAGGGTGTCTACTTCGAATGTCTCGATTGCATTCTCCATCTGCAATCTGTTACCGATTGATCCTAGCAATGCGACAATTTCAATCCTATCGCCGCCTTCAACACTCTGCAGTTTCTTAACAAGCTCTGCCTCCAGTTTATAGAGCCCAAACTCGAAGGAATCCAGCAAGACCAACCTGTAGGGATTGATCTCTATTATTTGCCGACATAGCTCTGAGCCTATAGAGCCCCCCGCCCCCGTCACCATAACCGATTGCCCTGTAATACAGGCACCTAATAGTTCCGGGTTAGGCGGTACGATATCGCGACCGAGGAGATCTTCTATATCTATCTCTCGAATCTCATCGACGCCCACCTTACCGGACACCATATCGAACAGGTCCGGCACTGTCTTCACATGAACCGGCAAATGTTCAAGGCGGTTCAAAATCTCCTTCCGCTCCCCATGAGTCGCAGAAGGTATCGCTAAAAATATCTGTCGCACTGAATAACTCTCTATCAATTCATACAGGGAGTTAGGACTGTAAACGCGAATGCCATGGACCGTATTGCCAAGCATATTATGACTATCATCCACAAAGGCGACTGGCAGATACTGATCTCCATTCTGCAGCGCTACCAGCAGCTGCATACCGGAACTACCGGCGCCGTAGATGATCACCGGCTCTTTGGGCCGAAAGTTCTGAATCAGGCTTTGCAACAGAACCTTGGCAAGGAAGCGCACGCCCCCAATCAACAAAAGCGCAATCATCCAGAAAATTGGTAGGATCGATAAGTCGGAAGATTCCGGTGTTTTTACAAAGAAATAAGAGGCCGCGAACAGACTGCTAGCTACAGTAACGCCCTGCAATATGAGAAAACCACTCTGCAGCCCCATGTAGAGCACAAGAGCCCTGTACAGCCCTATGCGAATAAACACCAGAATGCTAACCGTCGTAGCCAGAGAGAGATAGAAGTAGAAGCGCTGCTCCTGACCGAAGAAATCTTTATCAAGCAAGGCGTAAGAGAGCGCCAAAGCCGTCACAATCATGAACGCATCGGCAAGCATCATTAGTATCTGCTTAACCGATCGCGATAGTGGGATGGTCTTCAAGTCCATACTATTCCTTTCAGATCTCTAACTAAATTTAGTAGTAAATTCGCTTCTTAGCTAAAGCGTAAATTGCTCGACCCCTGCACCGAAGCGCCTGGCTAGTAATACCAAAGGTAGCAGGCCAAGGATTGCGATGACCAGCCCCATTTCGGGGTATTGCATAGACAGCCACGCCAAGGGCCCCAGCCAAAAGAGGTTAATCAATAATACCGTTATCGTCACTTTCGCGTGACTCTTGTAGTGCCTGGCTGCATTTTGATAGGCATGTGATGCGTGCCCCTCTAACCAGCGTTGTTTCCGCCTGAACCGATTGAACAGAGTCAGGGTGGCATCCACTATGAACACCCCTACCAGTAACACCCAGGTCCATACCGTCATGCTGCCATGGTGCATAGATAGCAACGCCATGACCCCCAGGCTGAAGCCAATAAAGCTGCTACCCACATCACCCATAAATATCTTAGCCGGGGACCAGTTCCAGAGCAAAAACCCTCCTGCGGCTGCGGCCAAACTCGCCGAAAGCAGTGTTATAAGCTCATCGGTATTTATAACAATCACTATCGACAGTAGGTTTACGGCGATAAGTTCTGTCGCCGCTATACCGTCTATCCCATCCATAAAATTGAATAAATTTAGCAGCCAAACGAGCGCAAATACGCCAAGTACGTTTAGCAGTAAAGATTCGGGAAACAGGAATAGGCCGAAATCGATGGCGGGAACATCACCCAGGCAATAGACCACATAGATAGAGGCGAGGAATTGCGCAGGAATACGCCAGCGCACATCTAGCTGCTTCACATCATCCACAATGCCTATGCAGGCAATTAGCAGGCCGGCCATTAGGGCAGCGAACTCGTTCCCTGGAATAATCCCGGCAGAATATCCATAGCCGGCAAAAAGGAGAACCAAGACAACTATCGACAGCCCTCCCCCCACAGGAACGGGGTTGGAATGCGCGCTTCGGGAGACGGGAACATCAATAAGCCGAACCCGCTGCGCCACCAGGCGAAACAGCCCGGTTAGGAGTGCGGAGCCAACAAACAAGAGGCTAATCAATAGCAGGAGTGACATCTAATTCAAGCTCTTTCGCAGACTGTCCAGGGAACTTATTATAGCGGGCTTATAAAAATTTTCAGTAATAAAATCAGGCACTTTCAAAACATAGTGAAAGTGCCTTATCGAGCGAATATCGCTACTTATTCACTACTATTATGCGCTGCCTGTTCTTCTCAACCGTGGCAGCACCAATGCCTTTCACTTCTGCCAGCTCTTCCACCGAGTGGGAGCTGCCAAACATTTCCCTGTAAGCTACAATTTCCTGCGCCTTGGTCAAACCAATGCCATCCAGCGCCGCGGCAATCGCCGTAGCATCCGCACTATTAATGTCTAGCATTTGAATCTGCTGGGTGGTGTCAGGCTGTGCTTCAACTGCCAAGCCAACGGTTGAGAACGCCAGCAGTAAAGCGGCAATCGCCAGTCTAGAAATCGCAAATCTACTCATAGTAATTTCCTTATCGCTATATTTAACAAATGTAGGTGTAAACAGCATCGAGCTGTTCACAATAGCTTAGTAAAGAAATTAGCTAACGCCAGCTATGGCGGAATTAAACTCCTTAAGCGCTTCGTTTGGAGAGTCCGCCTGGGTGATTGGCCGGCCAACTACGAGGAAATTACTGCCACTGCGGACGGCGTCGGCAGGGCCCAGAACACGTTTCTGGTCTCCGGCGGCGTCTTCCGCTCGACGGATACCTGGTGTAACTAAACAGAAATCTTTAGGTAGCTGAGCCCTTAGCAAGCCCGTCTCTGCCGCAGAACACACCACGCCATCGAGACCTGCATCACGAGTTAGGAAAGCCAGCTTGCTCACCTGCTCCTCGGGAGTACGTTCGAACCCTATTTGATTGAGGTCTTCTTGCGCGAGGCTAGTTAGTACGGTTACCGCGATAAGCTTCGGGCGCCCTTGTTCGAATTCCAGCAGAGCCTCCCGCGCAGCCTCCATCATGGCATGGCCGCCAGACGCATGAACGTTAAACATCCAGACACCCATATCCCCCACGACCTTAGCCGCCTTCGCCACCGTATTCGGGATGTCATGAAACTTTAGATCCAGAAAGATTTCGAAGCCCCGATCTTGTATCTGCTTCAGCAATTCGGGCCCGCAGGCAGTAAACAACTCCTTGCCGATCTTTAGGCGACACAGACTGGCATCCAGACTATCAACAAGATGCAAGGCCGCATCCGACGAATTAAAGTCCAGAGCTACAATTACTCTTTTTTCCACTGACACTCCATCCCTGCTTTCTATTGATTGGTAATGCTTGTCTGCCTGTTTGGCAATACGCTCAGAGGGTGAATCTCGTCCCATTTCTTACAGCTTGGACACATCCAAAAAAAACTTTTTGTCTCGAAACCGCAGTGATGACACTGATACTCTGAACTTTTTTGCGCCTGCGCCTCAGCCAGATTTAACAATGATTTAAGACCAGTGGCAACTTCCTCATCTACGCTGTCCAACTGCAGATTGAGCAGTTCGATCAGCGCATTTAACGAAGGAAATTGCTCGAGATGCTTTTTTAGCAGTTCTATGGCATCGCTATTTTTAGATTTTTCACTAATTATTTTCGCTAGCATGAGTGCCGCCTCAGTACTCGAATCGTCTGCAACCATTGCCTTCAATAATTTTTCCAGTTCGTCTTCAGACCCAAAGTGCATGTAGCAATTCTTCAGGCGCTCAAGGAGCTGCGGAACAAATTCGGGCTTTGCCCCCCTAATGCGCAGCAATTCCTTGATGGCTGCCTTATAATTTCCCTCAAGCTGTTCGATGTCCGCTAGCAGTAGCATCGCTCTAACGCTTTTACGTTCGAAAGTAAAAGCACGCTTTATCTCTGCTCTCGCCTGTAAATCCTGGTTATTCTGTAAATACTGCTCGGCTAGCTCACAGCAAAAATGGGCCGCGCTCCCCAATAGTTCGGCGTCTTTCTTATAACGCGGCCTCTTAAGTAATTCGGTAGAACTGGCAATGGCTTTTTCCCATTCCTTCTCTGTCTGGTAGATAGTAATCAACTGGGCAAGTGCGTCCCATTTTGCTTCGCCGCCGTCCTCTAGCACTTCTTTTAGCAGGCGCTCGGCTCTATCCAGGAGACCCGCAGCAATATAATCCAACGCCAACTGCAATCTTACTAAGTTCGTGAAGTTTGGCTCTAGATTGGGCCTGGCGAGCAGAGCCTGATGCACATTGATGGCTTTATCTACCTTGCCACGTCGCCGCAGCAGCGCACCGAGAGCGAGATGGGTTTCTATCGTTTCACTGTTTATCTCCAGGGCCTTTATGAATGTATCTATTGCCTCATCGGGCTCATCATTCAATAGGTAATTCAATCCCACGAAGTAGTTCTGAAACAAATCCAAACTCGGTGGTTTCTCACGGGAAGATTTTGCAGCACTGAACCTGCCCAGCAACCAGCCGGCAGTGACAGCGACCAGTAAGAGCATATAGAAAGCAATGCTATCCATGACTACTATTTCTTTATATCGCGAAGCGATAGAGAGCGAAGGTTAGACACTTCCTTTTCTGCTTCTCTTAACGCTTTGTTAAGACGTCGTATTTCAACCCGGGACCTTAGATTTCTGAATAGACCCAGGCCTAAAAGTAGACCCAGAAATCCACCAGTCACGAATGCGCCAATTATCCAGACAGAAACAGGCAACGGCCGTAGCTGCCAGGAACCTATTCCGATGACGACTTCAGTAGAGTTGTAATAGGAAAACGTAACACTAGCTGCGAAAACCAAGAGTAGGAAGAATCCTGAGAGTAGCTGTGTCAGCTGGCGCATCGAAAATATTATCCAAGCTTATTGCTTAATATCTAAAGATCGAAAAATAACCAGTTACAAACAAAAACGGCATAACCTGAATGGCCATGCCGTAGAATTTGCAAAAGCCGCTGCGTAATCTTAGCTGTGCTGTTCTACCAGCATGCTCGTATTAACCCGATCGCGCAATTCCTTACCCGGCTTGAAGTGTGGAACGTACTTGCCGCTCAGGGCCACCGGCGTTCCTGTCTTAGGATTGCGCCCTATGCGTGGAACTCGATAGTGTAGTGAGAAGCTGCCGAAGCCACGAATTTCTATTCTTTCGCCTTCAGACAAGACCTGAGACATGTTTTCGATAACCGCTTTTACCGCGAGCTCAACGTCTTTCGAGGAGAGCTGGGTCTGCTTTCCAGCAATGCGGTCGATGAGTTCGGATTTAGTCATAATTGCCCCTTGTCCTAGTGCGACACAATCAGTATCTACGAGATGTTGCTTTCTTTTACGCAGCCTAACACAAACTTGTAGCCAGTTTGAATCAGGAAATAGCGCAAAGTATTGATAAATCTAGAATGTTCTCCTATTTCGAAGCCCAGATGATTGCGGCTGCGACATAGGAGAACCTTATAGCTTCTAGCTTTTATCCATCTCGGCCTTAATCAGATCACCGATAGTACCTGGCGAAACATCCGCGGCATCAGTCGTCTTGTGATCTTTAATGGCGCTCTTCTCGTCATCAATTTCAATCGCCTTAACCGAGAGGCTAAGCACTCGATTCTTGCGATCGATGCTGACGATCTTGACTTCGATCTCTGCACCTTCTGTTAACACATTGCGAGCATCTTCAACCTTGTCGCGGCTGATTTCTGAAGCGCGTAAAACGCCTTCAACGCCCTCTTGCAGTGTCACAGTGGCAGACTTAGCGTCTAGCGCTGTAATCGTGCCCTTGACGATGCTGCCTTTCTCAAACTCACTTGCGTAGTTCATGAAAGGGTCATCTTCTAGTTGCTTAACACCCAGGGAGATACGCTCTCTCTCTGGATCAATAGACAGGATAACGGTTTCAATCTCATCACCCTTCTTGTATTCACGCACAGCTTCTTCGCCGGCCTCGTCCCAAGAAATGTCTGAAAGATGCACCAGGCCGTCGATGTTTCCGTCGAGACCGATAAAGATGCCAAAGTCGGTGATAGACTTAATGCTACCGGATATCTTGTCGCCCTTCTTAAAGTTCTCAGCAAAGCCGTCCCAAGGGTTTTGGAAACATTGCTTGATGCCTAGTGAGATGCGACGGCGTTCCTCGTCAATATCGAGGACCATAACATCAACTTCATCGCCAAGATTAACCACCTTAGATGGGTGGATATTCTTGTTAGTCCAGTCCATTTCAGATACGTGAACCAGGCCTTCGACGCCCTCTTCCAACTCGGCAAAACAACCGTAATCAGTAAGATTAGTAACGACAGCCTTAACCTGAGTGTTCTCTGGGTAACGTGCCTTGATAGCAACCCACGGGTCTTCACCCAATTGCTTAAGCCCGAGAGATACACGGTTACGGTCACGATCGTACTTCAATACTTTAACGTCGATCTCATCACCAACGTTCACAATCTCGTTTGGATGCTTAATGCGCTTCCAGGACATATCGGTGATATGCAGAAGACCATCTACACCGCCTAGATCTACGAAGGCGCCGTAGTCAGTCAGGTTCTTAACGATACCCTTAACAGACATACCTTCCTGTAGCTTCTCTAGCAGAGCATCTCTTTCTTCAGTGCTAACTGACTCAAGTACCGCACGGCGGGAAACAACCACGTTGTTGCGCTTGCGATCTAGCTTGATCAGCCTGAATTCCAACAGCTGGCCTTCCAGATGCAGGGTGTCTCTTACTGGTCGTACATCGACCAAGGATCCTGGCAAGAAAGCTCTGATATTGTTCAAATCAACGGTAAATCCGCCTTTCACCTTACCGTTAATAATACCGGTAACGATGTCGTTCTTCTCATGGGCAGCTTCTAGCTCCATCCATGACTCGGCACGCTTGGCTTTTTCTCTCGAAAGCTTGGTGGCACCAAAACCGTCTTCGACAGTCTCAAGGGCGACTTTGACTTCGTTGCCAACTTCTAGGGAGAAATTGCCTTGCTCATCGAGGAATTCTTCGCGGGCTATAACGCCTTCAGATTTGAGGCCTGCATGGACTGTTACCCAGTCCGAATCGATTTCTATCACGGTACCTGTAACGATGGCACCCGGGGTCATATCTATTTCAGTTAAGCTTTGCTCAAAAAGCTCTGCAAAATTTTCGCTCATTATTTATTCCAATTTTTCAATTAGTTATAAACCACAATTAAGGTGATAGATAACTAGCCGCATACCAGTTCCGCGGGGTTATTAAGTTCAATCTCACGGCTGCCAATTCTGGAGGAACAGCCAAGAAACAGTTTCCAACGTTTTTCCTAATGCGCGTTTCCGCTATGCCGAGACGTAGTATTCCAGAACTTGGCTAACTACCTGCTCGATCGTCAAATCCGTTGTATCTATGACGATTGCATCTTCAGCGGGTTTAAGTGGAGAGATGGGGCGTTCACTGTCGCGTCTGTCCCGCTCTTTTAGGTCTCGCAAAAGGGCGGGCAGAATAGCATCAATACCCTTACCTATCAACTGCTTATATCGCCTCTCGGCGCGCTCTTCTGCGCTTGCTGTGAGGAATATTTTGAGTTGGGCATCGGGGAATACCGTGGTACCCATGTCCCTGCCGTCTGCGACCAGACCCGGAGGTTTTCTAAAGGCCAGCTGGCGTTCGAATAGCGCCTTTCTGGCCGAGCCAATAGCAGCAACTCTGGAGGCCATATCGCTTCCAAGATCAGTACGGATAACGAGGCTTACATCTTTGCCCTCCAGCCACACACTGCCCTCGCCGCTGCGGCCGAACTCAATATCCAGATTTTTTGCCAGATTGGCGACGGCGGTGGTGTCTGCGAGGTCGATATCGTGGAGATGACAGGCTATGCCCAACACTCTGTATAGCGCACCACTGTCTAACAGTGAATAGCCCAACTTCTCAGCGACTCTAGCGGCGATTGTTCCCTTGCCCGAGCCGGAGGGGCCATCGATTGCAATAACTGGAGATTTACTCATTGAAATGTTTGCGCTACCCCGCTTCTGTAAGCGACATGCCAACTTCTCTCGCCAATTCTACGAAGTTGGGAAATGACGTAGCCACATTGGCACAATTGGCAATTGTGATTGGTGATTCGGCTCTAAGCCCTGCGACAGCGAAAGCCATGGCGATTCTATGATCTCCGAAACTATCAACGCTACCGCCACCTAATCTGCCGCCTAGGATCTTGATACCGTCATCAAATGTCTCGAATTTAACGCCTAGCTGCTCTAAACCCTGCGCCATGGCATCGATACGGTCGCTTTCCTTAACCCGCAGCTCTTCAGCGCCGCGTAGCAGAGTTTCCCCCTCGGCGCAGGCGGCAGCTATGAACAAAACGGGAAATTCGTCTATCGCTAGAGGTATTTGATCCTCAGCAATAGTTATGCCCCTCAGCGCTTGGTAGCGCACGCGCAGGTCGGCAACCGGCTCTCCGCCGACCAACCTTTCGTTGCTGGCCTCAATATTGGCCCCCATATCTCGTAAAATGTTTAAGACACCGATACGGGTTGGGTTAACACCAACATGCCGCAGGACAAGATCTGAGCCAGGAGTAATAGCCGCAGCTACCAGGAAGAATGCCGCCGAAGAAATGTCGGCCGGGACATCAATTTCACTCGCTGCGAGCTCTCCGCCACCGGCCAGTGAACTGCTGTTTTGCGCAGAATCAACATCAACGGCATAACCGAAGCCCTGCAGCATACGTTCTGTATGGTCTCTGCATGGAGCGGGCTCACTAATCTTGGTTTCACCCTCGGCGTACAAGCCGGCTAATAAGAGACAAGACTTAACCTGCGCGCTGGCCATTGGCATTACATAGCTAATTCCATTGAGCGCGGAGCCCGTTATCGCCAGCGGCGGTGTTCCGCCGTCTCCTGTTTCAATGCTCGCCCCCATTTCACGCAGTGGCTGGGCAATACGATTCATTGGCCGCAGGTTAAGAGATTCATCACCAGTTACCACACTGTCAAAGTTTTGAGCGGCTAACAGACCAGCAAGCAAACGCATAGCCGTACCTGAATTACCCATGTAGAGCGGCTTTCGTGGCGCCTGCAAGCCTAACTTACCTACTCCATAGATGGTGAGCTCGCCATTCTCAGGACCAACGATGGTGACTCCCATCTCGCGAAACGCGGCTACCGTGTTGAGCGCATCCTCTCCCTCGAGAAATCCGCTTACTCGCGTTATACCATTGGCAATTGACGCTAATATAATCGCGCGATGGGAAATAGACTTATCACCGGCGACTCGAATAGACCCCGCCACACTACCGCCGGGTTGGACCGTAAAGTTTCGTTGATTACTTGTCATTTCTACTTGTTTCTTAGGCTGAAAATGTTGACTGATAAAATTTTCTCTAGTTTGCTTAGCGCGTTGGAAGGATTCCTTTAGAGACTCGCGATCACGCTCTCGAATTACTTCCCTAAATTCTAACAGGCTCCGTATATAGTCATCGAGAACCTTTTCCACTGAGCTTGAATTTGCCACGAATATATCCGACCACATCTTAGCATCGCTCGAAGCCAGCCTACTAAAATCGGCAAAGCCTCCCGCGGCATAGCGAAATATATCCTCACTCTGTTCCTGCCTGAGCAGGACATCGACAATGGCATAGGCAAGCAGATGCGGAAGGTGGCTTGTTGCTGCGAGCACTTCATCGTGGCGCACGCTGGTCATTCCGAGAACATTTGCCCCCAACTCCCGCCACAGTAAATTTACGGCCCCAACGGTGACTGCAGAATTTCCAGAATGAGGGGTCAAAATTACATTTCTCCCCTCAAAAAGGTCATCGACTGCAGCAGAATAGCCGCTGCGCTCCGAGCCAGCGATGGGATGTGCGGGCACGAAGTTTGCCATGTCTGTTTCTGTGAATCTCTGTTCATTACTAAAAATGTGCGACTTGACACTGGCAGCATCCGTAATGATAGCAGTGGGCTTCATAAGCATACATACTTCAGAAAGAGTGTCTGCAACGCTTAGTGGCGGCACTGCCAGAATTATGATGTCCGCAAGCGGACATAGTGTCGCCAAGTCTCCGTATTCGGAAACTATGCCATCAGCCTGCGCCTGCTCCATGGCAGATAATTTGCTGTCGCTGGCAAGAATTTTTCTCTCGGGCTGCGCTTTCTTTAAACCGCGCGCGATAGAACCTCCGATCATGCCGAGGCCGATGATTAAGACTTTTTTGTCTACTGAGTTATTCATTTTTTGGTGTGAACAGGACGGTAGTGAGCTATTTACAAAGGGGGTACGAGCCGAGGACTTTTACTTCCACTCGACTTAGCTTAAGCGCAGAAAACAGGCTTTTCGTCGCCTCGTCATCAACATGCCCCTCGAAATCTATAAAGAACACGTATTCCCAGGCCTCTTTTTTAGACGGACGCGTCTCTATCCGCGTAAGACTTAAGCCAAGCTTTTCGAAAGGCTTCAGGACACGAAACAGAGCTCCAGGCTTGTTTTCGGTATAAACCAAAATACTCGTCTTGTCATAGCCACTAGCTTCGGTTTCCTCTAATGCCAGCACTAAAAACCGGGTCCGATTGTTCGACTTGTCCTGAATGCGACTTTCCAAGCTGCGCAGACTATAGATCTGCCCTGCCAGCTCGCTAGCTATTGCTGCAGTAGCCCCATCCGCCTGCGCCAGTATCGCCGCCTCCGCATTACTCGAGCACTCAACTTGCTGCGCAATTGGAAAGTTTTTCGTGAGATAAGTGCGGCACTGAGCGAGTGACTGCTTGTGAGAGGCAATCTTTTTGATATCTGCTTTCGAGGAGGCCTCTTGCGCTAGCAGGCTATGCTCAATCGAAACAACCTGCTCTCCTATTATCCTCGCTGTACTATCAACCAGACAATCTTGCGTGTTATTGATAGCGCCCTCGGTTGAATTCTCCACCGGCACGATGCCATAACTAACTCTGCCTTCCTCTACGGCGATGAAGACATCATCTATGCTTGCACAATCGACCAGTTCAACACCAGCGCCGAAAAATTCCATCGCCGCTAATTGCGAATAAGTGCCCTCGGGGCCTAAATAAGCGACCTTTCCCAGCGCACTTGTGTCTGTGTTATGACTCATAAGTCTTTAACAATAAGGTGTCTTGAACACTATAGGATTGAGATTACGCTCTGTCCATGAGTTCGTCATGGGCAGATTGACTGGGGTATGCGCGTTTATTATTCAGTCTCGTCGGTATCTGGCTCAACGCTATCGTCGGACTCGATAATTGCACCTGCCTCAGGATCTGCCGCTACTGAGCCTGACTCTTCATGCAACTGCTCATCGATCACTTCAACTTCGTCCGGCTCATCGACCTGTTCCAGGCCGACTAATTTCTCACCGTCTTTAAGACGAATCAAACGTACGCCTTGAGTGTTCCTTCCTTGAACCGAAACCTCAGTGACCCGAGTCCTAACCATCGTACCCTTATCGGATATCAGCATGATCTCGTCGGCCTCAGTAACCTGCGCCGCTCCGACTACAGGCCCATTGCGCTCACTGGTCTGAATACCGATAACACCCTGACCTCCGCGACCGTAGACAGGAAAATCCTCTACCAGGGTACGTTTACCATAACCCTGCTCGCAGACAGTTAATATTTGTTTTCCCGGGTCTGGAATGATCAGCGCAATCATCTTGAACTCATCCGCCATCTTGATGCCTCTGACACCTCTAGCGGTCCTACCCATGGCACGCACATCGCTCTCATTAAAGCGAATCGTCTTGCCACTGCTGCTGATTAGCATCACATCTTTTGATCCATCGGTGATGGCTGTACCAACCAGTTCATCGCCCTCATCCAACTCAATAGCCCTGAGGCCGACACTGCGTTGACGCGCAAAATTTGTAAGCTCTGTTTTCTTAACCGTGCCATTGGAGGTCGCCATGAACACAAAATGATCTTCAGAATAGTCTTGTACCGGCAGCATATTGGTTATGCGCTCTCCTTCTTCGAGAGGCAGGATATTCACAATTGGCTTTCCTCTGGCTGTTCTGCTGGCAACAGGAATCATGAATACCTTCAACCAATATACTTTTCCATGGCTGCTAAAGCACAGCAAAGTATCGTGAGTATTGGCAATCAGAAGGTGCTCGACTATATCTTCATCCTTAACCGAGGCTGCAGCTCTGCCGGTACCGCCTCGCTTCTGGGCAGAATAGTCAGTCAGCGGCTGCGACTTGGCATAGCCAGTCTTGGATATGGTGACTACGCGGTCCTCTTCGGATATCAGGTCTTCCATAGTAAGGTCGAGTTGCGACCCTACTATTTCTGTTCGGCGCTCATCACCATATTCTTTTAACACCTGCTCCATCTCGTCACGCACTACGCTAAGAAGACGGGGCTCATTCTCCAAAATATCAAGATAATCGGCAATCTGTTTGAGCAGCTCTGTGTAATCGTTGATTAACTTCTCGTGCTCCAGTCCGGTCAGTCTGTGCAGCCTTAAATCGAGAATGGCCTGTGCCTGTTCGGGGCTTAGAAAATACTCTTTATCCTTTAACCCGTATTGTTCATCCAGCCCCTCTGGCCTGCAGGCATCGGCACCAACCTCGCCCAACATCTCTAACACACTGTCTGACAGCCATGATCGCGCCAACAACTTTTCCTTCGCCTCTGCAGAAGCCGGCGAACCCTTAATCAGCGCGATTACCTCGTCTATGTTGGCAAGAGCGACAGCAAGACCCTCTAAAATATGACCCCGGTCTCTAGCCTTACGCAGTAAATAACTGGTTCGCCTGGATACGACCTCGCGCCTATGCCGAATAAAGGCATCCAGCATTTCCTTTAGATTGAGTAGTCGCGGCTGGCCTTCTACCAAGGCAACCATATTGATGCCAAACACTGACTGCATCTGCGTTTGGGCATAAAGATTATTGAGCACAACATCGCCCATCTCGCCCTTGCGCAACTCTATAACAATGCGCAACCCGTCTTTATCCGACTCATCGCGCAGTTCGGTAATACCCTCAATCTTCTTTTCTTTCACCAGCTCGGCGATCTTCTCAATGAGCTTGGACTTGTTTAACTGATAGGGAATTTCGCTGACAATAATCGTCTGCTTGCCCGATTTCTCGTTCTCAATGACCTCTGCCTTGGCCCGCATATAGATGCGGCCACGACCAGTCTTATAAGCCTGAACGATGCCGGCCTTACCATTGATGATTGCCGCCGTTGGAAAATCCGGACCCTGGATATGCTCCATAAGACCGTCTATGTCCATGTCAGGGTTGTCTAGCAGTGCTATCGCAGCCCCAATCACTTCATTCAGATTGTGTGGCGGGATATTCGTCGCCATACCCACTGCGATGCCAGAAGAGCCATTAACCAGCAGATTTGGAATGCGCGTCGGCATAACATCCGGAATGTGCTCGGTGCCGTCATAGTTTGGCGAAAAGCCGACCGTTTCCTTGTCTAAATCAGCCAGAAGATCATGAGCGATCTTCTCCATACGAATTTCGGTGTAACGCATCGCAGCCGCAGAATCGCCATCTATCGAGCCAAAGTTGCCCTGCCCGTCTACCAGGGGGTACCTGAGTGAGAAGTCCTGGGCCATACGAACTATCGTGTCATAGACAGCGGTGTCGCCATGGGGATGGTATTTACCAATAACATCACCCACGATACGCGCAGATTTCTTATAGGGTTTGTTGTAATCGTTGGACAAAACGTTCATCGCAAAAAGCACTCGGCGATGGACAGGCTTCAAGCCATCCCTTACGTCAGGCAATGCCCGGCCCACAATAACGCTCATTGCATAGGCGAGGTAGGATTCCCGCATTTCACTTTCTAACGCGACAGGCAGGACCTGTTTAGCAAACTCGGTCATAGATTTACTACTTCCTAAATAGTGGGATAACTAGTGAAATTTGGGGCTCGGTATCTTGCATGAAAACGCTGTTTTTTATTGTTTTCCCTTACCCTTTTTAGCGGCCGGTTTACCGCTTTTTTGATAACTAATTTGCAGTTTTTACGACCTTGTTTTGAGCAGTCATAAAACCCAAAAATTATACCACTGTTCGCTACTTTTATGACAGACAAAAAGGCTTTTAATTGCCAGTAAAAAGCCTGTTTTTTCAATAATTTCCAAGCCAAAATGCAGCCTTTTTTGCAACGCGCTATTTCTATTTTTTCTAGGTATAATCCGAACCCTGATTTTCACTACAATAGCGACTCCTGGGCAGGACAGAACGAGGCAATTTTGAACGCAAAAACGCGCATTGAAGCCGATCTATTAATTTCGGCAAAATGGATCATTCCTGTGCAACCCGAAGGAGAGGTTCTCGAGGACCACTGTCTCGCCATTTCTGGCAATAAGATTATCGGCATTTACAGTCAGGTCGACGCCGATGCTGTCGTCGATGCCAGCGAAGTATTGCTACTACCCACGCATGTAGTAATACCAGGCCTCATCAACACACATGGTCACAGCGCTATGGCGCTGCTGAGAGGCATTGCCGATGACGTTCCTCTGGAACAGTGGCTGGAGCAGTCGATATGGCCGCTAGAAGCGCAGCATGTTTCCGAGGGCTTTGTTCTTGCGGGCGCCAATTTAGCAATAGCAGAGATGGTTCGCTCTGGCACTACCTGCTTCGCCGATATGTACTTCTACCCAGACCAGGTAGCGAAGGCCGCACTTCAGGCCAATATTCGAGTCCAGCTAGCCAGTCCGGTCTTAGACTTCCCTACTGTCTGGGCACAGGATGCTGACGAATACATTTCCAAGGCAACCCAGCTGCATGACGATTACCGTCATAGTGAACTTATTCATACCGCATTTGGACCCCATGCGCCCTACACCGTGTCAGACGCGCCGTTGCAGAAGCTATCGATACTTGCCGAGGAGATGGACCTGCCTATCCATATGCATGTCCACGAAACCACCAAGGAGGTCGCCGACGCGCTAGCCACTGACGGACGCCGGCCAATAGAGCGACTGCGGCAACTCGGTCTATTAAGCCCAAGACTAGTGTGCGTCCACGCTACGTCACTTTCCGATGAGGATGTAGACTCGCTGGCCGAGGCCGGGTGTCATATCGTTCACTGTCCAGAGTCAAATTTAAAGCTGGCGAGCGGCTTCTGTGAAGTGTCCAAATTAAACAAAGCAGGGATTAATATCGCCCTGGGCACTGATGGCTGTGCCAGCAATAACGATCTAGATATGTTTTCGGAAATGAGAACTGCGGCATTGCTCGCGAAGGCCGTAGCCGAAGATGCCAGCGCACTCCCCGCTCACCAGGCGCTGGAGATGGCCACAATTAACGGAGCCAAGGCATTGGGACTGGAGAATGTGATCGGCAGCCTGGAAGCTGGCAAGTACGCAGATATTACCGCCATCAATCTCGACTCTCTGAACAGCATCCCACTGTACAACCCAGTTTCACACCTGGTCTACTCAACTCAGGCATCACAGGTTTCACACGTTTGGTGTGCCGGGAAATTACTGCTTAATGAAGGGAATTTTACCAAGCTGGACAGCGAAGCGATAAAGTCTGATAGTGCAAAATGGCAAGCAATACTGGCAGACGCTGATCAATAGCAAGCAAAAGGCTTTTTACAATTATGGACAATGTAGACGAACTGGAAATCCGAAAATTTGAAGCCCTTGCAGCTCGCTGGTGGGATCCGGATAGTGAATTCAAGCCATTACATGAGATAAACCCTCTGCGCATGAGCTATATCAGCCGCAGGGTAAACCCGGCTGGCAAGAAAGTTTTGGATATAGGCTGTGGCGGCGGCATCTTAGCCGAGGCGATGGCCCACTACGGCGCCACCGTAACTGCAATCGACATGGCAGACGCGTCTCTTTCCGTAGCAAAATTGCATCAATTAGAGAGCAAGCTTGAAATTGACTACCAGAAATCTTCTGCCGAACAGTTTGCGCAAAGTCATGGTCAGCAGTTCGACATCGTCACCTGCCTGGAAATGCTGGAGCATGTGCCCAACCCGTCCTTAGTCATCCAGGCCTGCCACGATCTGGTTAAGCCCGGTGGCACCGTCTTTTTCTCTACTATCAACCGAAACCCAAAGTCTTACCTATTCGCCATAGTAGGCGCAGAGTATGTATTAAATTTATTGCCCCGAGGCACCCATGATTACGCCAGGTTTATCAAGCCTTCGGAATTGGCTGCCTGGAGCAGAGAAAGCAAACTGGACCTTCAGGACCAAATCGGCATGGCTTACAATCCGCTCACACGAAAATACAGTTTAAAAAAAAATGTCGACGTAAACTATATCGCTTGTTATACCCGCCCCGAGACAGCCTAATGACAGAAAAATTAGAAACCTCTATAGACTGTGTCCTATTCGACCTGGATGGCACCCTAATAGATACCGCACCGGATTTCACTCTAGTAGTTAACAAACTACTCGCAGAAAATGATCGAGAGGCTCTATCACACAAAGTGATTCATCTTAACGTTTCCAACGGCGCAAGAGCTTTGGTAACGAATGCCTTTGCAATCGATGAGGCTCATCAAGATTTTGCGACACTTTTGCAAAGGCTTCTTGAACTCTACTACGAGCAGCTCAACTCTACCAGAGCCACACTCTATCCCGGTCTTGACAGTTTACTGCTGCAACTGGAAGCTCAAAACATTCCCTGGGGAATCGTTACAAACAAACCGGAGAAATACAGCCTGCGACTACTGGAACAGTTGCAACTTGATACGCGTTGCAGTGTATTAGTCTGCCCGGACCATGTAACTGATACCAAGCCTCATCCGGAGCCTATATTTCTAGCTCTTGCAAAACTTGGCCGCGGACCGGAGAGAACGGTCTATCTCGGAGATCACATAAGAGATATACAGGCCGCGAAGAATGCCGACGTAATTGCCATAGCCGCTGCATACGGCTATCTGGCAGCCGATACGAAGGTTGAAGAATGGTATGCAGACTTTATTCTGCGATCCCCGGAACAAACCACATCACTCCTGAACTTACTTAAATTTGCCTAGAATATGACATTTACCTACAACGCAGAAAAAAACTTCCTAGAGAGTAAAACATTTCTTATCACCGGAGCCAGCGATGGCATCGGCAAAACCTGTGCAAGAACCTATGCTGACTATGGTGCCACCGTTATCTTATTAGGCAGGGACCAAAAAAAACTAGAACAGGTTTACGATGAGATTGAGCAATCACATCCTGGCAAAGTGATTATTCACCCTATCGATTTTAAAACGGCATCTCTGGAAGACTTCAAGCTTCTTGCCGACTCCTTGAATGAGCAATTCGAATGTCTCGATGGGCTTATCCACAACGCGGCCTTATTGGGCGCTCGCACACCGATTGAGTTTTATCCTGCGCAGGAATGGGCCGATGTGATGCAAGTTAATGTCAACGCAGTCTTCCAGCTTACACAAGCTCTTCTGCCCGCACTGACTAAGTCTGCAGATGCACGAATGCTATTCATTTCATCGAGCGTGGGTCGCATCGGTCGCTCGTTCTGGGGAGCCTATGCGGTTTCGAAGTTTGCCTTGGAGGGATTAATGCAGACTCTGGCGGATGAAGTAGAAAATACCACAGCAATACGAGTTAACAGCCTCAACCCGGGCGGGACTCGCACTAATATGCGTCGCGACGCCTTTCCTGCCGAGAATCCAGAGACACTGCCAACCGCAGAATCGCTGATGCCTGTCTATTTGTATCTGATGAGTAAGGAAGCCCAAAGTATCCATGGGCAGGCGCTGAATGTAAGAGACTTCAAGGCGCTCTAATCTGGCTTCTTGCGCCCTTACCGCTCGTCCTCTTTATTTACCAACTTCAAGAGCTTCTCGATTTCGGTTTTGCCCAGCTCGTTGTATCTTCCCCTGCTAACCGAACTAGGAATAAACAACGGGCCGAAGCGCACCCTTTTTAAGCGACTGACCTTCACGCCCTGTGATTCCCAGAGCTTGCGAACTTCGCGATTTCGACCTTCCATCAATACTACGTGGTACCACTGATTTACACCCTCACCGCCGTAGTGTTGTATGTCGGTGAAGCGGCACAGCTTATCTTCGATAATTACGCCCTTGTGCATCTCTGCCACCATTTCGGGGGTCACATCACCCAACACTCGCACCGCATATTCACGTTCGATCTGAGAACTCGGATGCATTAACTTATTCGCAAGCTCTCCATCGGTGGTGAAGAGCATCAGACCACTGGTGTTAAGATCGAGACGCCCCACCGAAACCCAACGACCGTGCTTTAATGGTGGAAGACTATCGAATACGGTACGGCGACCCTCGGGATCGTCACGAGTAGACACTTCATCCTCGGGCTTGTTGTAAAGAATTACCCTACGCTCTTCACGAATGCTTTTCTGCGGCGCTAGCTTCTTGCCATCAACAACGACCTTGTCGTCGTCACCCACACGATCACCGACAACGGCAACCTTTCCATTGACCTTAATTCGCCCCTTCGCGATCCAGGTTTCGATTTCGCGGCGCGAGCCGAATCCGGCACGAGCCAGCACTTTCTGTAGCTTCTCAGTCATGTTGTAGTCAGTTTGTATTGTGGATATAGCGGTTTTTCAAGCCTGCGAAAATATTACTCAATGTTGTGTCTCAGAGTCATCTTCGTTCACACTAAAATCAATTTCAGTGGATTCAGCCTGCGCGGTGTCTTCTTCATCAGCCGCCGAATCAGTTTGCGAATCCTCATCAGATTCGGATTCGGTAAATGTGATTTCAACGGCCTCTATCGAATCTAGAGCCTCGTCCAATTCCTTGAGTCCAAATTCTTCTGCAAATTCTGTTTCCTCGGCATCGGGCTCTAGGTCTTCCTCGTCCTCTTCTTCGACAACCGGGTATTGCAACTCCGGTGGCAACTCGAGAATCTCATCCAGGGGCTTCGCCGCCAAGGCCACAGCCTCCTCTTCGGCGATCAGCTCAGCCTTATCGGGTTCACTTAATTCAATACTGTTCTCATCGACAAGCTCTTCGGGAAGTTCGAGAATTCTCTGACCAGCCAGATCGTCTTCGAGATCGAACTCAGGCTCATCTTCTGCCAAGTCTCTAATCTCAGAGAGTGGGGGCAAATCTTGCAGGCTCTTGAGATTGAAATAGTCCAGGAACTGCTTTGTTGTCGCAAACATCGCAGGACGGCCCGGTACATCCCTATGCCCAACAACCCGTATCCACTCTCGATCGAGCAGCGTACGGATAATATTCGAGCTAACGCCAACACCACGAATCTCTTCGATATCACCTCGGGTAATAGGCTGGCGGTAGGCAACCAGCGCCAAGGTCTCTAGCAAGGCTCTTGTGTAACGTGGAGGTCGCTCCTCCCAGAGTTTTGCGACCCATTCACTGAGCTCCTGCTTTACCTGAAATCTGTATCCGGAAGCCACTTCCTTTAGTTCGAAACCGCGGCCATCGCACTCTTCGGCGATGCTCTCCATAACCGCAATCAGCTCCTTGCGATCTGGCTGCTCATCCTTGCTGAATACCTGGATTATATTGTCAAGCGTCAATGGCCGACCAGCAGCAAGCAGCAGCCCTTCTACGATCATTTTTACTTTGTTATCAACTTCACTCATGCTGCGCTATTACCTGCACTTCTTTTAGCTTCTAGATTTCAAATGAATAGGTCCGAACGCTTCCGACTGGACTATCTCGATCAACGAATCTTTCATTAGCTCCATTATGGCCAGAAAGGTCACAACCACTCCCAATCTGCCCTCCTCGCGAATCAACAACGAGACCAAAGGTACGAACTTTTGATTCGATATACGCACCAAGATCTCAGACATCTTCTCACGCGTCGAAAGCGTCTCTAATTGCACATGATGGTGCCCGAAATTATCCGCTCGCTTCAATACGCTAGACAGCGCGATCAAGACTTCCTTGAGATCAATGTTGGGCTCCGCCGTGACCCGTTCAATCTCAGGCAGGGCCGCTGCTGCGCGATGAATATCTCTATCCATACGCGGCAACTCGTCAACATCTTGAGCGGCTTGCTTGAAACGCTCATATTCTTGCAGACGACGAATGAGCTGCATGCGCGGATCGTCTTCCTCTGCTTCTTCCTCTACCTGCCTGGGCAACAGAATCTTCGACTTAATTTCGGCAAGCATCGCCGCCATGACCAGGTATTCAGCAGCCAACTCAAACTGCCAGGACTCCATCAGATCGACATAGTTCATATATTGATCGGTGATGTCCGCAACATTGATCTGGAGAATATCGATGTTCTGTCGCCGAATAAGATATAGCAATAGATCGAGAGGGCCTTCGAAAGCCTCCAAAAATATTTCGAGCGCGTCGGGTGGTATATAGAGGTCTTTCGGAACTTCCGTCATTGCCTCGCCCGCTATGATGGCGAAAGGCAGCTCCTGCTGCGGCGGAGCGTTAGGGTCATGCACCTCGGGGATTGCGGGAATCCCCTGTAGCTCAGTGTTTTCCGGGTCTGATTCGGTGCCGATAATGGTCAATCTGCGAGTCTACTTTGAGTTCTTATAATGACCCGAATTTTACCTCAAGTAGGGAGGAATTGCTCACCCCTGAGGTAGCTAGTTTGTTATTCAATTACCATTTGCCCAGGCCCATTGCCTCACGCACATCCTGCAGGGTTTCCTTAGCCGCTTCTCTGGCCGTCTCACAGCCTTCGGCGATGATAGACCTGACGATATCCGGGTCTCTTTCGTATTGCGCCGCCTCTTTCTGTATAGGCTCCAACTCGGCAATTATGGCATCGCTAACGGGCTTCTTGCATTCGAGACAACCGATTCCCGCAGTGGTGCAACCCTCCACAACCCAGTCTTTGGTATCTTGCTTAGAATAGGTCTGGTGTAATTGCCATACTGGACATTTCTCTGGATCGCCCGGGTCGGTTAGCCGAACCCTGGCCGGGTCCGTCGGCATAGTTGAAATTTTCTTCTCAATTAGCTCCAGAGGCTCGCGCAGCGCGATCGTATTGTCATAAGACTTGGACATCTTCTGTCCGTCCAGCCCTGGCATTTTTGCCGACTTGGTCAATAGGGCCTGCGGCTCGGCCAAAATCATCTTGCCACCACCTTCCAGATAGCCGAATAAGCGTTCTGAATCGCCGATAGATATATTTTGCTGTTCCTTCAATAAGGCTTGGGCCTTTTCTAAGGCCTCGTGATCGCCCTGTTCTTGATAGGCCGTGCGCAGATTACTGTATTGCTTTGCAGCCTTCTTACCCATTTTCTTAATAGCGGCCAGAGCGTTCTCTTCGAAGCCCGGCTCACGACCGTATATGTGATTAAATCTTCTGGCTGTTTCCCGCGTGAGCTCAACATGGGCTACCTGATCGGCTCCTACCGGTACATACCCCGCTCTGTACATCAGAATATCAGCAGCCTGCAGCAATGGATAACCGAGAAAACCATAGGTCGCCAGATCCCTCTCTTGCAGCTTGTCCTGTTGATCCTTGTAACTAGGCACGCGCTCCAACCACCCCAGCGGCGTGATCATCGACAGCAGCAGGTGCAATTCAGCGTGCTCCGGCACACGAGACTGAACAAACAGCGCGGCAGACCCTGGATTGACGCCCACCGCCAGCCAGTCAATAACCATGTCGATGACATTCTGCTCTAGGCTAACCGAATCATCGTAATGAGTGGTCAGCGCGTGCCAGTCTGCAACGAAGAAGAAACACTCATACTCGTGCTGTAGCTTTACCCAGTTATTGAGCACTCCGTGCAAATGCCCCAGATGTAGGCGCCCAGTGGGCCGCATGCCTGATAATACTCGCTGTTGTGAATCCACCTTGGACAACTTGCTCTCCTTAACTTATCTAATGTTCTTCTATTTATGAGGGATTATAACCCGCAAAACGGCGGCTAAAGAAAAGGTTCTGAATCGCCCTTACCTTCGCGAACCACCTCGGGCACACCATCCACTAAATCGATCATTGTGGTCGGCTCGATTCCGCAAGACCCGCCATCTACGATCAGATCGACGAGCTTGCCTATTTTAGATCGCATCTCATACGGGTCCAGCAACATCTCCTCCTCGTCCGGGAGAATGAGACTGGTGCTCATAATTGGCTCGCCCAGCTTCTCCAAGATAGCCTGCGCCACTGCATTATCCGGCACCCGCAGACCGATAGTTTTCCGTTTGGGGTGCTGTAGCCTACGCGGAACTTCCGGCGTTGCCTTTAAAATAAAAGTATAAGGCCCAGGCGTGTAGGCTTTTAGTATTCGATACGCACTATTGTGTACCTGAGCATAACTAGAAATGGATGATAGATCCTTACAGACCAGGGTGAAATTGTGCTTGCTCCCTAGTTGACGAATGCGGCGGATACGATCGAGCGCATTTTTATCACCTAAGTGACAGCCCAGCGCATAGGTTGAATCTGTAGGGTAGACAATAACACCACCGGCAAGCAGCACATTCACCACCTGCTTGATGATCCTATCTTCCGGATTAGAAGGATGTACCTGCAAGAATTCGCTCATGTATTCATATGCCCAGCGACTCTCTCGACGAGCCAGCCCAGATCCTAAAAAACACGTGATTCTATTACATTGACTTACAAAAGCAGACACCTTTCTGCAAATCGATTACCATGACGGCGTTCAGCATTTCCGAGACACTCCCGAATGAAGCAATTTATAGACTACATCCCACTACTCGTGTTCTTTAGCGTATGGGCGATGGACGAGCGCGCAATCAATATTGCCGGCTTTGATCACAGCATCGGCGGGGTATTCTCTGCCGCCGAGTTCCTGCTCGCCGCTTCCATATTGGTATACGGCTCTCTATTCGTCTACCAGAAAAGATTAGACAAGTTTCAGTGGATCACGCTGGTCGCGGTGGTGCTTTTTTGCATACCGACGATCATCTTCAGAAACACTGACTTTCTAAAATGGAAGGCGCCAATAGTGAATTGGATATTTGCCACCGTATTCCTCGCTTCACGCTTCTTCGGGGACAAGCCTGCCATAGAACATATGATGGGGCATGCGATAAGCGCACCGAAAGAAGTCTGGCACAAACTAAATACGATGTGGATCTTTTACTTTATTGTTCTGGGAGCTATCAACTTAATCGTAGCGTTTACTCTCAGCGAAGACCTCTGGATAAAATTCAAAGTTTTCGGAAACCTGATTCTTACTTTTGGGTTTGTATTTGCGCAGATGCCCATACTGGCGAAATACATCGAGGTAGAAGACGAAGTCGAGAATGATAAAACTAAAGAAGAATCCACCTAGGGGAAAAAGATGCACTATGCGATCATAAGTGAAGATATAGCCAACAGCTCGGCTAAACGCAAAGCATCACGACCCGCGCACTTAGCGCGACTCGAGAATCTCGCAGATCAGGGCCGTCTATTATTAGCCGGCCCTCACCCCGCAATAGACTCAACAGAACCTGGAGAGGCTGGGTTTATTGGTAGCCTTATCGTTGCGGAATTTGACAGCCTGGAACAGGCGCAGGCCTGGGCCGATGCAGACCCTTACATGGAAGCCGGTGTCTATGAGCGTGTTACCGTAAAACCTTTTAAGCGCGTTTTCTAGCCGCACATCTAGTCGCTAAAGGTAAACTACCGATCAATCTTCGCCTTCTACAGACTCACATCGCCGGTTTTAGATCAGGGAATTCAGCATCAAGAATCGCGTTCCATTCATCCAGACGCGCGCGCCTGCGCTCGAACAAGCCACTGACATCACCCTCGATCGTTATACTGTTTATGATGTCTCTGCGCCGTAATTGATTCACGACCGGCATACCGCTCACTACCTTTCCGAACACAGAGTGCTTGCCATTCAGATGCGGTGTTGCAAGATGCGTCAAAAAAAATTGGCTGCCATCGCTACCTGGCCCAGAGTTCGCCATTGAAATAATTCCCGGCTGATTGTGGTGCAGTATTATCTCCCCGGCAAACTTATAACCGGGCCCACCAGTACCATCACCTTTTGGGTCGCCGCCCTGAACCATGAAGTTTCTCTCCATCCGATGAAACGTCAAACCATCGTAGAAACCACGCATCGCTAAATTAGCAAAATTGGCAACGGTAGTCGGCGCCGCCCTTTCATTAAATTGCACTACGATCTCACCTTTCGATGTATCGATAACGGCCCGCAGCGGTTGCGCAACCGCGTTAATGCTAACAACCGAAAGTACAAGTGCCAGTAATAAGTGCCGGTTACATCCAAGGCGCTTCACGCAGCGTGTTTTGAACTTCATCCTTCTTCTCCATCCAAGTGGACCATCAGTGAGGACTCATGATTCTGAGCAATCTATATAGCGTATTCCAGAATAACTGGCGCGTGATCTGAAAAGTTTTGCGCTGTGTAAATCTCGGCGGACCTAACCTGTTTGGCGATATCCTCAGTAACCACCTGATAATCCAGTCGCCACCCAACGTTATTAGCCCTGGCCTGCCCGCGATTTGACCACCAAGAATACTGATCGACCTCTTCATTTACAACGCGGAACGCATCTACATAGCCTACCTTGTCGTAAAGGACATCCAGCCACTCCCGTTCCTCGGGCAGAAAACCGGAATTTTTTCTGTTTGCTCGCCAATTTTTCAGATCGATTTCCTTGTGGCAGATATTCCAATCTGCACAGACCACAATCTCGCGCTTATTCTTCCTCAGTTTTTTCATGTGCTTCATGTAGTCGCCCATAAAGCTGACTTTTCTCGCCTGCCGCTCGTCACTGCTTGAACCGGAGGGCAGATACAGTGAAGCGACACTTAAACCATCGAAATCTGCCTCTATATAGCGCCCTTCCGTATCGGCTAGTTCGAAACCCAGCCCCCTCTTGATCTTTTTGGGTTTCTCACGTGAGAACAGCGCCGTACCCGAATAGCCTTTCTTCACGGCATCATAGTAATGACAGTGATAGCCCTCGGGGTGGAAGACGGGGTCGCTGAGCTGATCTATTTGCGCCTTGGTTTCCTGCAGGCAAACCACATCGGCATCCGCCTCCGGTAGCCAGTCGAAGAACCCCTTTCTCGCTGCTGCCCTTATTCCGTTGCAGTTGAATGTCATGATGCGCATTACTATTCCCTATTTTTGATTGAGCGGGTGACGGTGAGTTAGTGTAAGACAAGCCGGCAGGTACGACCAAGCCTGTGTCAGCGAGTTGCTACCCCACAGCCGAGCAGCTTATCTGCCACATCGACTCAATTTGTTACCCAAAGTTACATATGTGATTAGCATCACATTTCAGTTAGTTAGAAGATTTTTATTACCAATGACTCGAAATAAATACGCGCCATTCAAGCAGATACGAGCCAAATAAATCACTTATCTAACTGATATATATAGTTTTTACATAAAATAATTAACTTTGTTACTATATCCTACGTTATAGATATAATTTTGGCTAAACGTTACTCAAAATCTCATTATGTGTTACTATACGCCCCGTTGTTGAGAGGGTAACCCATCAACTCTGACTAACCCGCAAAACTTAGGAGACAGTAATGAGCAAGGCACTCACACGAGTACGGCCCGTTATCGAAGCGACAGTTATCAGTTTACTACTGGTAATAGCTGCATTAGCAGTGCCAGCCGCGATCGTATACACAGCCGTATAAACTATGTCGAATAGGAGGCTTTATGCAGAGCCCTTTAGTTGATTTACGCACTAACTGAACACCAGTCTAAATAACAGATTTAGGCTGGTGTTTTTTTAAGTGGCCTGCCAAAACCCCTGCCTACGGCCCACCCCTTATTAAAACCAGAGGCTAGAGCCTACTACCTACACCTTGCGTAGCTTATCAGTGAAGTTACAAGGCTTGTGACGGCTATCCAGTTGCTCCGAGATGATCTTGTCCCAAGCCGTCGCGCAGGCTCCCGGCGATCCGGGCACACAAAATACTATCGCTCCATTAACCATCCCCGCGAAGGCACGCGACTGTATAGTGGAACTACCTATCTCCTCGTAGGATAGCTGCCTAAACAGCTCTCCGAAGCCCTCAATTGGCGAATCTAATAAAGGACTGATTGCCGCTACAGTGTTATCTCTGGCTGTAAAGCCGGTACCACCGGTTAACAAGATAGCCTGGACTTTCGTGTCAGCAATCAGCGCAGATACCTCTGCTCGAAGCGAAGAGATATCATCTTTGATGATAGTTTTGGCATAAAGTTGATGCCCGGCGCCCTCTAGCCTCTCGACTAATACGGCTCCGGATTTATCTGTTTCGGCTGTGCGTGTATCAGAGACCGTCACAACAGCAATGTTTAATGGCATTAGGGAAGACATTTAGAGCACTCTAAAATTGTTTACTTACATTTCTGACGTTAGCAGCACGAAAGACACAACGATCCAGGCTTAGCCCCCGGTCATGTTCATGAGACGAACCGGCTGGGCGTGATCTTTATCGTAGAAAAAATGACGCTCTGGCTTTATCTCCATAGAATCAATCAGGGCCTGCTTGAGCACGGTATCGTCATTGCCTGGATCACGCAATAAGACTCGCAGATCCACCGAATGCTCATTACCTAGACACAGCAATAATCGCCCTTCAACCGTTACCCTCACGCGATTACAATCCTCACAGAAGTTGTGTGTAACCGGCGAAATAAAACCTATACGACTCTTACGATCGGCAATTTTTGCATAACGTGAAGGGCCCGCGGTAGTTTCTGCACTATCTACGAGCAGATATTTCTCAGCGATTTTTTCTCTTACCCAGGCGTTACTACAGGTAGTATCTTCTCGCGCATGATCTGAGGCTTCGCCCAGCGGCATCTCTTCGATAAAAGCGATGTCAATATCGCGTTCGATGGCGTAGTCAGCCAAATCCAAAACTTCATCTTCGTTATAGCCTTTCATGACGACTGAGTTCAGTCGTATTCGCTCGAAGCCGGCAGCCTTAGCCGCATCGATTCCGGCTAACACCTTGTCCAGTTTCCCAACCCTCGATATGCGCTTAAAACGATCGGCATCCAAACTATCGATACTGATATTAACTCTATTCACACCTGCAGCCTTAAGCGGCAAAGCATACTTTTCAAGTTGAGCACCATTGGTGGTTAAGAGCAATTCTTCAAGACCAGGAAGCGCACCGAGTTTTTCGATTAGCGACATCACGTCTGTGCGCACCATTGGCTCGCCGCCCGTGAGCCTGATCTTCTTTACGCCTAACTCCGTAAAAGCCTTGGCCACACGGTACAATTCTTCCAATGAAAGAATCTGATCCCGAGGAAGGAAAGTCATGTCCTCGGTCATACAATAGACACAGCGAAAGTCACAACGATCGGTAACAGACAGACGGATATAATCCACCCGTCTACCAAACTTATCGACTAGCTCTGTCACCTGCTTGTTTTCTGTCATATGAATTCTCCGAGCGCAACTATACCGCAGAATATGGGCGAATTGCACTGATCACTCTGGGGATTCGAATGGGGTAAAGACCCGGTCCTGCCGCTCCGATACAGGGTCAGCTGGCATTGAACGCTATCTGTAGAGCGAGGAATATCAAGATCGCGCCCATACCTCGCTCCAACCATACCCCCGAGCGCAGCACAAACTCCCGAATTTGGAGCCTGCCAAGGACAATAGAAAGCGCGGCAAACCAAATAAACGTCGCGAGGGCGAGATAAAAGCCGTAGAAAAGTTGAATAGTTAGCGGTGTATTCGGATCGATTACCACTGTAAACAGTGCGAGAAAGAACAGTGTGGCTTTAGGATTTAGTCCGTTGGTTAAAAACCCCAGCGCAAAGGCTCGACGCGGAGATAAAATTACCGTCTCAGGAGAGCTGGCTCCTGTCTGCGGCAAGCCAAGTGAGGCGCGTATCGACTGGACTCCCAAGAAGAATAGATAGGCAGCCGCGATGAGCTTCATTGTATTGAACAGTGACGGTGATTGGGCCAGCAACAGCGCGACGCCTAGCAGGCAGTAAGCCACGTGCAACAGGATAGCACTGCCCACGCCAAGACTCGTCCATATACCAGTGCGAGAACCACCGAGAACACTCTGACGTAAAACTACGGCAAAATCGGGGCCGGGAGAGGCGACGGCAAAGAGATGCGCAACGGCAATAGTTAAAAATTCAGCCCAATACATTCTTACTCTGCCTAACTGACACGCCTCTCAGCAATCGATTACGGAATTCGATCGGCTATTTCCAGGCTAATAACAGCTCGCTGGCCATTATGCGCGAAATTGTCTGACTGCGAGCGATAGTCTCCTGAGTTCGGTGTCGCCGAGCCAGAAAACGAGACAGAGGCTGAAACAAAAACCATATCTGCAGATGAAATATTGAATGGCCCCACCGCATAGGTATTATCTAATTGTATATTCGCTGGCAAATCGGCAACCGTAAGATCGATAGCTGCCAAGGGAGGCAAGCCCTCTTGTGCCGCATTGCGTACCGCAACAAAAACTCGCAGATTCTCATCTAGATTCAGGCCTTGTGCGAGCGAAAGATTAATCTCTATGGTAGGACCAACAGCCCCATCTTGTCCCTGCCCCGCTAGCCGTTGTTGTGCAACAGCAATGCTACGACGAAGAACCTGTGCCTGCTCACTGTTCGGGTTATTCTGAATAATCAATCGCCAATACTCGATAGCTGTCTCAAAGTCCTCACGCTCCTCGGCATCGGCGGCGATAAGTTGCAGTATCGACATCTCATTGGGATTAATCGCGCGAGCCTGTTCTATGACCTCGAGTACACCCTCGGTAAAGTTAAAGTCAGCAAGAATATATTTTGCCATTGCTACTCTACCGAGCACCAATGCCTTCTCTGGTGTTTCGTCCATGCGCCCGGCAGATTGGGTGTAAGCAATTTCTGCCTCTGTAAACATACCGATGCTGGCGAAATTTTCAGCCAGGAAATACCAGGCCCATGGTCGGTCGTCATCAGCCTGAACCACCTCACCCAGGCTCACAATAAGATCCTGCGACTCTTGCGGGTTATCGCGATTATTCACAGTGCGCTGAAATAGGCCCATCAATTCCACGTCGCGCTTGTACCCCCACTCGCCATACAAGGTATAGGCTGCAGCGGGCATCAAGAGACAAAGAACCAAGGGAATGACTAGGTTATAGGCGCTAGACTTGGCTCTACCAGCTTTCCTGGCCTTGGGCTTCTTTTCGCTTGTAATCTCTTCTTCGGTAACATCTGATAACAAGCTTTGCTGTAATTCAAGAATAAGCACATCAAATTCAGATTGAACTAAATTCCCCGACGCCAATTCATTCTCGAGATCGTCGCTGCGCTCATGAAATAGTGCGATATTCTCGTTCTTACGCGAAGCATCCGCGGTAAACGATTCTGCACGGTTTCGCAGCCACAGTGGCAATAGAACAAAGCCGACGGCGATTACGAAAAGTATTACGGTAGATATCCAGAACAAGGGGCTATTCCAAGTAGAATTGAATTCGAATTATGATTTATCGCCTAACAATTTTTGTAGGCGTTCTTGCTGTGACTTATCTAGCTCAGCATCATCATCGCTAATCTTCCGCGCTCTGCGCCAGATACCGAATGCGACTACAGCGCCTATCAGCAAAAAGAGTAAAGGCCCAAACCAAAGCAATATTGTTCCCGCCGTCAACCTCGGACGAAAGAGAATAAAGTCGCCATAACGCTCGAACATAAATTGAGTTATCTCGGCGTCGCTCATGCCTTCCATAATCATGCGATGAATTTCTCTGCGCAGATCTTCGGCCACGCCACCTGTCGAACCCGAGAGGCTAGAATTTTGACACATCGGACACCTAAGCTCATCCGAGAGCGAGCGAAAGCGTTGTTGCTGCTCGTCGGTATCGAATTCGAAAGTATCCACTTGGGAGTAGGATGAGCTAGGCAGGGATAGTGCACAAAGCGCAAAGAGCAAGCTCACTGCTAACAGTCGTATTTTTGACTTCGATGAGATTAGCGAGCTTGCCATCTGCCTAGCTTCCTTCGGCGCGCAGTTCAGCGATAGCAGGAAGAAATTGCTCTTGCCATACAGCTTCATCGAGGACGCTTACGTGCCGAAATCGAATCACGCCGTTCTCATCTACCAGATAGGTTTCCGGCGCACCGTAAACGCCCAGATCTATACCAAACCGGCCGCTCTCATCCAAGATGCTAAAAGAAAAAGGATTCCCATTCTCTTCCAACCAATCGACCGCTAAATCCTGCTGATCACGATAGTTCACCCCAACCACTGGAATGTCGCCTTCTTCCGTCAGCCTCATTAGAGTTGGGTGTTCTATCAGACAAGGCAGGCAATACGACCCCCAGACATTGAGCAGAAATATTTGAGAGGGTAGATCCGCGTTACTCACCTGCTTACCATCCACCGAGGTGAGCTCGAAAGACGGCATCGGCTTATCGATTAACATAGAGGGCAATGTCTTTGGGTCAAGATAGAGACCGCGCCACAGGGCTATGGCCACAACAACAAAACCGAGCACCGGTAGATAGAATTTCAACTTATTCATCGCATTTTATCAGGAGCTTGCTTGCAGCTCGCCTCCCAGTGGCTTCGACTTACTCTGCTCCCGACTTGGCTCAGTATGCCGTCTGCGCAGACGCCGATAACGCTTATCTGCCGCCGCAAGAATGCCGCCCAGAGTCATAAAGATTGCACCTAGCCAAATCCAGCGAACAAAGGGCTTAACGTAGATAGTCATCGACCATGACTCACCTTCTTTCTGTTCGCCCAGAGTAATAAACAGGTCTCGAAACAGTCCAGCGTCTATTGCCATTTCTGTCGATGGGGTTCCCGTAGCGAGATAGACTCTTCTCTCAGGATGCAGAGTCGTTATTGCCTCGCCTCCCTTCAACACCGTGAAGCTTGCCTCTTCACCCACATAGTTTGGCCCATTGATAGGAGCTGCGCCCTCAAATCGAAAAACATAATTGCCTAGCCCCACATCCTGCCCTGGCGCAAGCAACACACTTCGCTCGGTGCTAAAGGCACTGGTCAACGCCACGCCGATCAGCATCACCGCCATACCAAGGTGCGCGGTCTGCATACCGTAGTAGCTAAACGAGAGAGACCTAAGCCCCTTTAATCGGCTCGCCTTGTTAGCGGTCTTGTTTCGAATATCCTGCAGCATCGCTAAGACTATCCACGAGGCTAGCGCTACCGCAATTGTCGCTACCAGGGAGAATTCAAAGGTGACGATTAGCGGAACCACCACTCCCAGCGCAAGAGAGGCCAAGGCCACTTTACCCATCTGCTCTACTAAAAAAGCGACCGATGTGCGCTTCCAGCGACAATAGGGGCCAATAGCCAGTAATACTGTGAGTAAAGCCATCAGCGGGATGAAGATCGCGTTGAAATAGGGAGGACCTATCGAAATCAGGTCGCCTGTCAGCCCCTGATAAACCATTGGAAACATCGTGCCCAGAAATACGGAGGCCGCCGATACTACCAAGATAATATTATTGGATAACAGCAGTATTTCCCGCGAGACAAGATCGAAGCCAAACTCACTCTTCATAAGCGGCGCCCGAAAGGCAAAGAGAAGAAGAGCACCACCAACGGTAATGCCAAGAATTGCGAGGATGAAGAACCCCCTAGTCGGATCACTGGCGAATGCATGCACCGAGGTTAGCAAGCCGGATCGTGTAATAAAGGTTCCGAGCAAACTGCCAGCGAATGCCAAAATAGCTAACAATACCGTCCAGGATTTAAACACGCCGCGTTTTTCAGTGGCCGCAAGAGAATGAATCAGCGCGGTGCCGAACAGCCAGGTAATTAGCGGTGGATTTTCAACAGGGTCCCAAGCCCACCAGCCTCCCCAACCTAATTCATAATAGGCCCACCAACTGCCTAGCGCGATACCCAGTGTCAGTATTGCCCAAGATACGTTTGCCCAGGGTCGGCACCAGCGTGCCCATGCCGCATCCATCTTCCCACTTAGCAGCGCCGCCATCGCGAAGGCGAATACCACCGAAAAGCCCACGTAACCCATATACAGTGTCGGGGGATGAATAATGAAACCGAAATCTTGCAGAGCGGAATTTAGATCTGCGCCATCAACCGGAGGCAACGGAACGATTCGAGCGAAGGGGTTCGAAGTCGCCAGCATGAATAAAATATAACCGGTGATTAGCACGCCGAGCACGCCTAGAACTCGGGCCACAAATTCCAGCGGCATGCTCTTGGTAAAAATAGCGACGCTTAGCATCCAGCCCGAAAGCATAAATGTCCAAAGCAGAAATGAGCCCTCATGCCCGCCCCAGACCGCAGTTAACTTATAACGATCAGGTAGCAAGGAGTTCGAATGCTCAGCAACAAATTTCACTGAAAAATCATCGGTGACGAAGGCATACGCCAGAATGGCGATACTGACACCCAGAAACACGAACACGCCAGCGGAAAGTGGCCTCGCCATACTCATCCACAGAAAATTATTTTGATAGGCTCCAATAATTGGTAGCGAAGCGAGGATAACGCTAAGACATAGCGCCAGTATCAGAGAAAATTGACCAATCTCAGGAATCATCTAATTGCTTGCCTTAGTTAGTTGCCACAGGAGAATGGTTTTCTGCAGAGGCCCCGGAAGCGTCGAGAGCAGCCTTCACTTCTGGCGACATGAAGTTTTCATCGTGCTTGGCCAGCACCCTCGAAGCCTGAAAAACACCGTTAGCATCCATCTCGCCTTCGGCTACAATGCCCTGCCCCTCGCGGAACAGATCAGGCAGTATGCCCTCATATTGAATGGGCACATCACTTATGAAATCAGTGGTCACGAAATTGACTTTCAGGCTATCGGTCGCGCCGAGTACCGTTCCCGTCTTTACCATGCCACCTATTCTGAAGTGCTGCCCCGAGCCTACCTCACCTTCGGCAACCTGAGTTGGCGTATAGAACATATTGATATTTTGCTTAAGTGCGAAGGCGGTAAAGCCAACAGCAACGCTTAGACCGGCGGCTATAAAAATAATGATTCCGAGCTTCTTGCGTCTATGAGGTTTCATCTACTACTCCAAAACGATAACTACTCTAGTAAGGTCGACTAACTACTCTAACTATCTTCACTCTTAATTTCTTCTTCCAACATCATGCGCCGCTTCAACTGACGAAGTATCTTTTGTTTCTTGCGCAGTGGCAGTACCAGGTTAACAGCAACAAAGATTGCGAAGAGTCCATACACCGACCACACATTAAATCCATAACCACCCATGTCGATAAATTCGGCGAAGCTTGAAAATTGTATTGCATCTAACATTGACTATCCTAATAAACCTAAGCAGACCTAAAGGCTAACTCTTTGACACAAGGTCTTGGACCCACTGTGACTTGCGCTCTCTTTCGAGAATTTCATTGCGCGTAGATAAAATCAGACTGACAGACAGAAACAGATAGACCGCAACAATCATTATCAGTGTCGCTATCCAAAACTCTGGACCGTTCGGACTCTGGGTATCCATGGAAACCGGACTGGAAACCTGATGCAGCGTATTCCACCACTCTACGGAATATTTGATTATCACTACATTGATACATCCCACTATAGACAGTAGCGCACAAGCCTTGGCCGCTGTCTCCGAATCCTCTAGCGCCGAGCGAAGAGAAATTACGCCCAGCAAAAGAAACAGCTGAAACAGCATAGATACCAACCTGCTGTCGGTCCATTCCCACCAGGTTCCCCACATTACGCTACCCCACAGAGATCCAGTTGCCAGGGTAATGAATGAAAACCAGGCGCCCAATATGGCTGCGTTCTTCGCTACCATATCCGCTAACTTCATGCGCCAGACCAGCGTAATAGTGCCGGAGACCAACAACAGCGGAAAAAAAGCCAGAGACGTTCCCGCCACAGCAACGTGTACGATTAAAATTCTTGAGGTAAAACCCTGTTGATAGTCGGGCGGCAGAAACAGCAGCCCCCAAACCAGGCCGACTGTCATGAAAACCACCATAGCAGCTATCAACCAGGGCAGCCATTTCCCGCTTAGTTCATAGAACCATTTAGGGGAACCGAGTTTGGAAAACCATAACCACATGACGAACAACTATCCTCTTATCTCTTAGCAGATCAAACAGCAAGGCAAATATATCACGCCGCCTCAAACCCACCGTGTTACGTATTGTAACTCATTGTAATTACGCGGTAATACCGTTATTGGACCAATCTTCGCTGCTTTGGGCTAATTCACACTGATCTTTAGCGCTGCAGCCGACGCTAATGGGGCCAGACTGACCGAAACAGAGAGCATGACTAGCATGAGACTCAGGTAACCCAGCGGTGACTGACTGTTCAAAGTCGATTGAACTGCCAGAGTGCCGAAGATCAAAACGGGCACGCTCATGGGCAGGGTGATAACCGCAAGTATTAGCCCCCTACTGCCAAGCCCCACAGTTAAGGCGACGGCAATTGAGCCAATAAGACTCATTATTGGCGTGCCCAATAGCAAGCTCAGCACCAGAATCAGGTAGGCCTCTTCCGGCAGCGCTAACATATAGGCCAACAGCGGAGAGACCAACACCACCGGCAGGCCGCTGACAAGCCAGTGACTAATATTCTTCGCCAATACCAGAAAGAATAGTGGATGCGGACTGAGCAACAGCTGCTCCAGGGAGCCATCCTCAAAGTCTGCCCGGTATAGATTATCCATCGAGAGCATAGATGCCAGAAGCACCGATATCCAGATCACGCCTGCCGCAATCTCAGTTAGCCTGTCGCTTTCCGGACTAATGCCTATAGGGAAAAGGGAGACGACGATGATAAAGAACATGAACGGATTGACTATGTCGTTCTTCTTCTTAAAGGCAATCAGCAAGTCACGCTTTAGGGTGGCGAGAAAGGCGGCCGAAGTCGTTGTCTGCTTTTCGCTCATAGCTTCCATCTCAACCCAGACTCAACAGGCTTAGCTCTGGAATCGTCAGTTGATGGTGTGTTGTGACCATAACCGCCCCCCCCGCCTGCGCCTGATCCTGCAAAATACTCTCCAGTTGAGCTACCCCTTTCGTATCGAGAGTGGTGAACGGCTCATCTAATACCCATAATTTCGCTGGGCTGATAAGCAAGCGCGCAAGCGATACTCTTTGTTGCTGCCCTGCGGACAAGGTGTAACAGGGCGATTCTTCGAAACCACGCAGACCCACTTCCTTGAGAGCGCTCATGATCTGATCGTCATTCACCGCCTGCTTGAGGCTGCAACTCCAGCGAAGATTCTCAATGGGAGTAAGCACCTTGCTGACACCCACCCTATGGCCTATATAGAGCAATGAGGCGAAAAATGCAGCCGCCTGCTCTTCGATTTCCTGGCCGTACCACCTAATCGAGCCGGCATAGCTGTCGTTCAGCCCGCAGAGTATACGCAGCAGCGTAGTTTTACCGCTGCCGTTGCTGCCCTGAACTTGCAGTACCTGACCTTCGGCTAGGTCGAAATCCAGATTCTGGAACAAAACACGATCATCACGCTCGCAAAAAAGCTGGCGCGCGGAGAGCATAATCCCGTCGCTACTGGCGTCTAAAGAGTTGTTCGAAGCTACAGATGACATGAACTCGAGTGTTCCCGCTATGTGGGTCGGGGATTATAACGGAGAAGATGGGCCATTTCTGCCCTTATACAGTAGTAGTGACGCAGAATTAGGAATGCCGATTTGTAACGACTGAGTCTAGCGCCAATCGGAGAGTCGTGACCTCAGGCGCATAGCCGCCTGACTGTGAATCTGACTTACTCGAGACTCACTAACGCCAATGACTTCACCGATCTCTTTCAGATTGAGCTCTTCGTCATAATACAGAGCTAGCACCAGCTTTTCTCTGTCTGGCAGACCATCTATGGCTCTGGACAGGTGCGCCTTGAAAGTAGAGCGTTGTAAGCCGTCGCAGGGGCCCGGGAGTTCTCCGGCTGCTAACTCGATGGCGGAATCATCACCCTCCATGATGTCATCGAAACTGAACAATCGGCTACCACTGGCATCTTGTAAGATCGCGTAATAGGCATTCAGGTCGATTTCAAGCTCAGTGGCGATATCTTGATCCTTCGCATCTTTGCCCGTTCTGGCTTCGATTGCCTTTATTGCCTCGGCGACTTTACGCGATTTACGATGCACAGACCTGGGGGCCCAGTCTCCCTTTCTCACCTCATCTAACATTGAGCCACGAATTCTAATGCCAGCATAGGTTTCGAAGCTGGCGCCTTTAGAGACATCGTATTTCTTCGCCGCCTCGAGAAGGCCAATCATGCCCGACTGAATCAAATCGTCGATCTGAACGCTAGCTGGCATTCTTAGCAACAGATGATGCGCGATGCGCTTTACCAGCGGCGCGTAACGCTCTACAACCGCCGTTAAATTCTCATCTGTCGCTTCACCATTAGGTAAAACCTGTTCGTAAACTTTAGCTTCAGTTGCCGAAGTCATGACTACCATCCCATTTTTTTATTTTACTTCTGCAATTCCATTTAATTTTACTTTCTAAACTAAATATCAATTCTGACGATCTACTCAATTAGATAAATAAGGTGCAACGAATTACAGGACACCGTCGGTCAGATTTTCTCCTTGCCTCCAAAACCACCTATGCAAAGCTTTCCCAAAGCAAACTTTTCTGCATAAGCACCGCTGTCCATACTGATCAAAGACGGACCGCTATACTAAATAGAGCAATATTTGTTCCAAGGTGTTGAATTTTGTTATTTTTTTTTGCTGGGGTAGGTATTACGAGGCTTGCGGGGCTAAACAGCAAAAAGCAGCTATTGCGCTACAAAGGCTTAAAGCGCCAGAAATTTGACTCATTAAGGCGCGAGAGTAGAAATGTGCCAGAAAAACATCGTGCCGAGGCGGGAAATTTGGCGCAGCTTGCCTTTGCGGGTATTACCTGCGGGATCTACGGCGGCTTCTAGAGTCGGCGTCGCTAGCGGCAATTAGGCCTTTGGCGGGGTCACCCCAGTCTGGCCCATATACTTTCCACCGCGCTGCTTGTAAGTCATTTCACATTGCTCGTCCGATTGATAGAACAGCATCTGCGCTACGCCTTCATTCGCGTAAATCTTGGCCGGCAATGGCGTTGTATTGGAGAATTCAAGCGTGACATGCCCTTCCCACTCTGGCTCCAGAGGGGTCACATTAACAATAATACCGCAGCGCGCGTAGGTAGACTTACCCAGGCAAACTGTCAGCACATCTTTGGGGATTCGAAAATATTCGATAGTGCGCGCTAGCGCGAAGGAGTTGGGCGGAATAACGCAATAAGGCTCATCAATGGACACGAAACTGCTCTCATCGAAGTTCTTCGGATCTACCACACTGGTCGTGTGCACATTAGTGAATATTTTGAACTCACTCGCACAGCGCACGTCATAACCATAACTCGATGTGCCGAATGAAATGACTTTTTCTCCATCTATATAACGAACCTGATCGGCAACGAAAGGCTCAATCATTCCCAGCTCGGTCGACATTTCCCTGATCCAGCGGTCGGACTTAATGCTCATAGTGTATATCCAGAATTATTTTTACGCGTGGCTTCGAATTCTCACTCATGATTAACTTCGTACCCATAAGATTAAGAGAACGCGAATGATAGAGCCTATTCAGCCTAGAATCATCTCTTATTTAGTGTTCACCTCACTGCAATTACTGTGTACAAGCTTCTCCCCAAGCACAAAAACAGGCTGAAAAAAATGAACGTTTGCAGTATTATGCGGCGCCTATCGACATGACTCTCGTCAATCGATCCACGGCCGCAGGATCGACTCTGTGAAGAGCGCCTACAGCCTATTCAACAGCTGACAGTAAAATGAATAATTCTAGGCCTGAGAGCAAAAACTAGATCCACTACCCAGGAGGAACATCGGTGAGAAAATGGCAGTGTTTGGTATGTAGTTTCATTTATGAGGAGGCTCTAGGCTTACCTGAAGATGGCATTCCCGCAGGCACCAGTTGGGATGATATACCCGACGACTGGATGTGTCCCGAGTGCGGCGTGGGTAAAGAAGACTTCGAAATGATCGAAGTCTAATAGGAACGCAGAAGACTAGCAGATAGAGTAAGGTAGGAACTGGTGTCAGAATCGCCACTACCCTATCAATGAATATAAATCGAGAACGATAGAAACCAGCAGGTAGTTAACGTGAGTCAACGAAAAATATTGGTTACGAGTGCTTTGCCCTATGCAAATGGAGGCATTCATCTTGGTCACCTCATGGAAGCTATTCAAACCGATATTTGGGTTCGCCTACAGAATCTCAGAGGCAACGACTGCGTCTACGTCTGTGCAGATGATGCTCACGGCACTGCGATCATGTTGAGCGCCGAACAGCAAGGCATATCCCCGGAGCAGTTGATTGACAACATAAGCCGCGAGCATCAGAAAGATTTTGCTGACTTCCTCATTCATTTTGACAATTTCCATTCTACTCACTCGACCGAAAACAAATTACTGTCAGAGCACATCTATACAGTTCTGGATAAGAATGGACATATAAATAGAAGGAATATTACGCAGCTGTTCGATCCCGAGAAAAAGCTGTTCCTCGCTGATAGGTACATCACCGGTACCTGCCCCAAGTGTAAGACAGTGAATCAATACGGAGATAACTGCGAAGCCTGCGGCTCTACCTATAGCCCCGCCGAACTGATCGACCCCCGCTCCTCAATCTCTGGCGCAACACCGATAGAGAAAGAGTCCGAACACTTCTTCTTTGCACTGCCAGAGTTTCGAGACATGCTCTCCGATTGGACTCGCAGCGGCACCCTGCAAGACGCTGTTGCGAACAAACTTCGTGAATGGCTGGATACGGAATTACAAGAGTGGGATATCAGCCGCGACGCACCCTATTTCGGTTTCGAAATCCCGGGTGCACCGGGAAAGTATTTCTACGTATGGCTGGACGCACCCATTGGCTACATGGCTAGCTTTCAAAATCTTTGTGATCGCAGCGACTATGAGTTCGATGACTACTGGCAGAAAGACAGGGACACCGAGCTGTATCACTTTATTGGCAAAGATATTATAAACTTTCACACACTGTTCTGGCCTGCGATGCTTACCAGCGCTGGTTATCGCACCCCGACTGCTGTGCATGTGCATGGCTTTCTAACCGTGGATGGCACAAAGATGTCCAAGTCCCGCGGCACATTCATCAACGCGCGCACCTATCTCGATCATCTGAACCCGGAATACCTGCGCTACTTCCTCGCCGCGAAACTTTCCAACGGCATTGACGATCTGGATTTGAACCTGGAAGACTTTGCACAGCGAGTAAATTCTGATCTCGTCGGTAAAGTAGTCAACATCGCCAGCCGCTGCGCCGGATTTATTGGCAAGGGCTTCGATGGCTATCTGGCAGAACAGCCGGACAATCCCGAATTACTCGCTGAGATCCAATCCTTCAAAGACGAGATAGGCGACCTCTATGAGTCTCGAGAATACAGCAAGGCGATTCGCCTCATCATGGCCCTCGCGGACAAGGCAAATCAATATATTAACGACAAAGAACCGTGGGTAATTGCAAAGGCTGACAAACAGTCTCCCGAGCTCCAAGCGATTTGCAGCAGTGGTATCAATGCCTTTCGCCTACTCATGTGCTACCTAAAACCGGTATTGCCAGCCATGGCCACAAGCGCCGAGCAATTCCTCGCAATCGACCCTCTGCGTTGGGATGACCTCGACCGGCTGCTGGTCGGACACAAGATCAACAAATTCAAACCTCTGATGACACGAGTTGAAACAGACAAGGTGCAGGCCATGGTAGATGCTACACAGAAAGAATTTGAAGAACTCGCACAAGTCAAAGCAGCGAGCCCCGCGCCGGCAGCTGAGAACACCACCGGTTTCGAAGGCGAGATCGACTTTGATGATTTTGCAAAAGTTGATCTGCGCATCGCGGAAATTACTAGCGCCGAACATGTCGAGGGCGCGGACAAATTACTTAAATTAGTCCTTAATTTGGGTCCAGACAAACTCGGACAAGAAATTAGCAGAACCGTATTTTCCGGCATCAAGTCAGCCTACGAGCCTGCGAAACTGGTCGGCATGCTGACCGTTGTCGTAGCTAACCTCAAGCCGCGCAAGATGAAATTTGGCCTGTCCGAAGGCATGATTCTCGCGGCGGGCCCAGGTGGCAAGGAAATCTGGTTGCTGGAACCCCATACTGGCGCACAGCCGGGAATGCGCATTACCTGATCTGATCTGGTCTTGCCTGCACGGGCTCTCCTAGCGCTCAGGTCTTAGCAGTGTCTAGCCGAAATCAGGCTACTGGCACTGTCATCGCTAACATATTAAGCTTCATCACTTGATTGCTTGCCGCCCTGCTGCTTCTCGCCCCAGTGGCGGCCCTAATTCCGAACCAGAGGTTATTGCTATGCGTTTCCCTAACAGTCTTCTCGGCAAACCATCGCGCATGATATTACTGTCCCTGTCCCTGTTTATTTTCACCGGTGCTAGTATCGCCCAGGCACAGAACAGTGATATCAGAGCGATCGAAGACTCCGTAATTAAGATCTACACCACGCAATCCGCTCCTGACTACTTCACTCCCTGGCGATTGCTTACACCAAGACAGAGCAGCGGTTCTGGCTCTGTCATATCGGGAAATCAGATACTGACTAATGCACACGTAGTGGCAAACGCCAGTTACGTGCAGGCGCAGAAGCACAATGATCCCCGCCGCTATCTTGCACGAGTTACCTTTATATCCCATGAGGCCGATTTAGCTCTTATCACCGTTGACGAACCTGGCTTCTTTAGCGACCTGAAGGCACTTAGCATCGGTGATTTACCCGCGCCCCTGCAGGAAGTGTCTGTGTACGGCTATCCAATAGGCGGCAAGTCGCTGAGCATAACCAAAGGCATACTTTCCCGGGTAGAACAGCAAGTCTATGCCCACGCCGGCGGCTATCTCCTCGCTGGCCAGATTGATGCCGCGATTAACCCCGGTAATAGCGGCGGCCCCGTCATAGTCGACCAACAAATAGTTGGCGTTGTCATGCAGGCAAACAGCGGTGGGCGGGCTGAAAATCTTGGCTACTTTGTACCTCCCAGCATGATCCGCCACGTACTCGCCGATAGCGAAGATGGTGTCTATGACGGCTTTCCCGATCTGGGCTTCCGCACGCAGACCCTCGACAGCCCTGCCGCCAAGAAAGCCTATGGCTTGAGTGATGATCAGAACGGTGTACTGGTTATCAAGGTCTTCGACGACGCGCCGGCACAAGGTATATTGGAAGAGAATGACGTCATTCTACAGATCGATGACTTCGATATTGCAGAGGACGGCAGTATCCGTCTGTCAGACGATATACTCACCGACTACAAACACGCCATTGACTTGCACCATGTCGGTGAATCTGTTGCCATAACCTATGCTCGTCACGGCCAGGTTCAGACCACCATGCTCGATGCGCGTGAAGCTCTCGATAGCTACAGCCTAGTCACCGGAGAACAGTTCGATAAGATTCCTGAATATTATATCTACGGAGGCATCTTGTTCGTCCCCCTCAACATGAATCTTATCAAACGCTGGGGCAACGACTGGAGTCGCACCGCACCGGTGAGTCTTCTCCAGGCGCGCAACGAATGGAGCTCTCCCGAGCGTCGACAGTTAGTCGTCGCGCTTCAGGTCATGGCCGCCGACGTTAATCTCGGCTACCACGATTGGCGCAACTGGATTGTGGAATACGTTAACGGGGAGCCGGTTAGAGACTTTGATCATTTCGCTAACTTGATCAGAGATAACGAGAACGACAATGTAGTGATGGAAAACAAAAATGGCTATCAACTGGTAATTAACCATGAGCAGGCTGCTGCAAGCGAGGCGGCCATCCTCGCGCGCTATCAAATACCCGCCGCACATTCAGCTGATTTATTCGACGAATAAAATCCTTCAGCGAGAAACGCAGAGGCGCGAATCCTCTCTTTGACGCAGCTGCTCTGCTGCTGCCGTCATGATAGAATTCGTGACTATCTTGCTAACTATCTGAGCTCCGAAGCTGCGCAAGAGTGCCTTATAGCAACCGTTGGAGAAGCATCGCTTCGTGACTAACTATCTCAGCATTATCATTGCCGCCGCACTGGTCAACAACCTGATATTGATTCAGCTTTTAGGCGTTTCCTCACTTTTTTACTCCACAAAACGATTACCCCAGGCCATAGAATTCGCCCTGTTTAATTTCGTCGTATTGTTCGCCGCCTCGATAACAAACCTTTTCTTCTATCGCTTCGTATTAATTCCTTTGCATATCGAGTTTCTACGGCTAGTAATCTTTGTAGGCTCTAGCGCACTGCTCACGACCACACTGCTAAGAATAATTTCAGCCAGACTTCCTATCACTGCAAGGCAGCAGGGCCTGCTGCTCTTCCTGACTGGCGGAAATAGTGCGGTACTTGGCGCCACCCTGCTCAGTAGCAATAGCATTCTAGATTTTAGCGAGAATATCGCGCAGAACTTTGGCGCTGCATTAGGTTATTCCTTGATGATAGTGGGATTCGCCGCCGTACGCCTGCGCCTAGAGTCGGCCGATGTCCCCGCTCCATTTCGAGGCAGTGCTATTGCCCTAATCACCGCTGGACTGGTTACAATCAGCCTGCTCGGGTTTGCAGGACTGACCTAAATCGATGCTTCCCCTCAACACATTTTGGCTGGTGCAACTCTCCCTTAGCGGCGGTCTGATTCTTGCGACTTCTTTACTGCTGCTCAAAATCTACAAGTACCTGTGTTATCAGCTGACCGCACAAAAATCCCTGGTTAAGCAGATCAATCGCATCCTGCCGCAAACTCAATGTGGTCAGTGCGGCCACCCCGGCTGCCTCCCCTATGCTCGGGCAATAAGCGAGGGTGAGGCGAGTAACAGGTGCCCACCCGGCGGTCACGAAACGATTCTGGAGCTCGCCGAGCTACTCAATGAACCTGTACTGGAACTCGATCCATCCCACGGCCAGTTTAAAGAGTTCAGTGTCGCCGTGATTCGAGAGGACGAATGCATAGGCTGCACTAAGTGCATACAAGCCTGCCCCGTTGACGCGATCCTTGGTGGGCCTAAGTTAATGCACACGGTAATCGAAGCCGAATGCACCGGCTGCGACCTCTGCGTAGAACCCTGCCCTGTTGACTGCATCGACATGCTTAAGCACTGCGAAGATGCACCCGTTATATTCTCAAAGATTCACGACATCCAAGGTGCAAGACCATGAGCCCATTGCAGAGAATTCAATCGATGCTAGGAGTCGGGACATCACTGAGCAGCAGACGCACTGCCGGCGGCATCAAGCCCCCATCATACAAAGAGCACAGCCTGCGCTCGCGCATCATGCCTATGCCTATACCGCCACAATTAAAGATACCTGTTGGAGCGACCGAAAGTGGAACAATTGCCTTAGACATAGCGGCGGGGGATCATGTACACAAGTATCAGAAGCTGGCACAGCTTCAGCTGAGCGCACAAGGGCGCACCTCTATTCCCGTCCACGCCCCCACGTCGGGAATAGTCAGCGCGATTGAAGAAGCTTATGTTGCCGATCACTCCCAGCAGAAACAAGTTTGCATAGTCCTCAAAACAGACGGTCTCGATACGTCGCTTCCGCTCGAGCCTGCTGTTGACTACAGACAGCTCGCTAGCGAGGAGCTAGTCACGGCAATTCGTCGTGCCGGAATAGTAGGAATGGGCGGAGCGGGATTTCCTGCGGCGGACAAAATTGACTCGGCAGCGCATCAAGCTCTCGATCTACTCATCATCAATGCCGCCGAGTGTGAGCCTTATATAAGCGCTGATGAGGCGCTGATCAGGGAGCGTGCAGAGGGAGTCGTCACCGGCGCCGAGATCCTGCAACGAGCGAGCTCTGCCCGCCGCTGCATAATCGCTATTGAATCAAGCAAGCCAAATGCGATACAGGCTCTTGAACAGGCTATAGAAGCTCAGACTAACATCACCGGTAATTGTGAACTCCTACTCGTACCGAGTAAGTACCCGGCGGGCTCCGAGAAGCAACTCATCCAATCTGTATCGGGCATTGAAATACCGTCCGGCCAACATCCTGCGCAGCATGGAGTGCTAGTACATAATGTCGGCACTAGCTATGCCGTTTTTCAAGCTCTTGTCCTGGGAAGACCCTGTATCAGCCGAATCACTACACTGAGCGGCCAGGCCTTGAAGACTCCGAAAAACTTCGAGGCTCTGATCGGCTGTTCTGTTGAGTTTCTGTTCGAAATCTGTGGAATCGATAAAAGCCTCAGACATAAGACACTATTGGGCGGATCACTCATGGGCCTGCAACTGCCCAGCGACAATGCCGCTGTGAGCAAGACCACAAACTGCCTAATCGCTGCAGGCTCTGACGAGCTCGCACCTCCCACCGAGATACAGGCGTGCATACGCTGCGGCTTCTGCGCAGATGCTTGCCCTGTGCGATTGCTTCCACAGCAACTGTTAGCTTTCAGCAAGACCGCAAACAACAGCCAGTTACTGGAACATGGCCTTATGGATTGCATCGAATGCGGCGCCTGTGACTACGTGTGCCCAAGCCATATACCATTAGTTAGTATATATAAGGACAGCAAGGCAGCAATAGAAACCCGCCTAACTAACCATGAGCGCAGCAAGGTTTGGCAGCAACGCTTTCAATACCACCAGTCTCGAATAAAAAAAGAGAAAGACCAGGCTCCAACAAGAACAAAAGCCGTGCCAGCAAAGAAGCCGGCAGCAGAGTCAGAAGTGTCTGCGAGCAACAATGGCAACGAGCAGGAATTTTTCTCGAAAGAGAAAGCCAGTAGAGAAATCGCGGCAGCCGTGGCACGGGTCAAGGCACGCAGAGATGAGAGCAAGAAAGCCGCCTCAGTGCAGGACAAATCTAAATAGATGAGCAGCATGGATACTAAAGCCCCTTTTCAACATAGCGGCAAGAATATTGCGCAACTTATGCAAACGCTATTGCTCGCCCTGCTGCCGGGCATCTGCGCCTCACTTTGGTTCTTTGGCTATGGGATTCTGCTTAACATCCTAATTGCCGGTTTCTTTGCTCTGGCGGCAGAGACCGCAATGCTAGGCCTGCGAGGCAAGAAAATCGCGCTGCACCTGGCTGACCGAAGCGCTCTCGTCTGTGCTGCATTATTTGCCATAGGAATCCCACCCGGTGCACCATGGTGGCTGGTTGCGCTAGGTATAATTTTTGCGATCGTCGTTGCCAAACACCTGTACGGAGGTCTGGGGCAGAATCCATTTAATCCGGCGATGTGCGGCTACGCGATGCTGCTCCTGGCTTTCCCTCTTCAGATGACTAGCTGGCACCTCCCCAACGAGGTCGTAGAGGGAGTCCTCTCTGTCGACAACCTGGGTATACCTATAGCCAGTGCCGAACAAGAAATTCTAAGCCCGCTAAGCTGGCGTGGTTTTAAACAGGCGCTATTACTCAGCTTTCCATTCGCTGCGTCTAGCGATTTCGATATAAAGGCATTTACCGATGGTCTAGCCATGGCAACTCCTCTAATCGAATTCAAGATGGCCGGACAGAGCGCCCTGCTCGCGGCGCGGGACTCCGGGGCATCCCTATTCTCCCGCGAATCCGAAACAGCCTGGGAAGTCATCAACATCGGCTACCTGTTCGGCGGGCTGTTGTTGCTCTATAAAAGAATAATAAGCTGGCATATTCCGTTGACCATCATCGCTACGGTCCTCATTGTCTCCGCGCTGTTCTATGCACCCGGCAGCGCGTCGATCTATGGCACGCCCTATCTTCATCTATTCGGCAGTGCCACCATGATCGGCGCATTTTTCATTGCCACGGATCCTGTAAGTGCCGCTACCACACGACCAGGCAAGGTCGTCTACGGCATAATCATTGGCCTGTCCATTTACTCAATCAGGGTGTGGGGCAGCTATCTCGACTCGATAGCGTTCGCCGTACTGTTCGGCAACTTCTGCGCTCCAGCTCTGGATCAATTCTGTAGGCCACGAATCTTTGGACAGGGCTTATTACGTGCCACCAAGCTAACAGAAACCAACCACGAGTCGACAAAGCCATGAGCAAACTTGAACTACAGGCAGGAAAACCGGGGCTGGTGTGGTCAAACAATCCCGTGCTCGTGCAACTGCTTGGGCTAAGCCCCGTGCTCGCCGCTTCCAGCAGCCTGGTCTATGGGATAGGCCTAGGCATCGCAACCCTGCTCGTATGCATCTTGTCTTGCGTCACCACCTCATTGCTGGCGAGCCAGTTCTCCCACAAATGGCGACTAGTTTGGTTCATGCTAATTCTGGCCAGCTTCACTACACTGACGGAAACTATTGCCGCGCTGTATTTCTACCCGCTGTTCGTAAACTTGGGTATCTATATTCCGCTAATATGCTGCAACATATCTATCTTGATTCGAATGGAATTAGTATCATCTAAGTCCAAGTGGACCGAAGCACTGCTCGATGGCTTAAAAACCGGCCTAGGCTTTCTGACTGCATTGCTCCTTTTTTCCGGCTGTAGAGAACTGCTTATAAACGGGACAGTTCTTGCGAATTGGCATCTATTACTCCCAGCGAATGGCGAGCTCTCCCTTGTTGGCAGGGGCCAATCTGACGCTAACTACTTTCGATTCGCCATCACACAGGCAGGCGCTTTTATAGCACTGGGCCTATTAATTGCGTTGACTAACAAAATTCGTAATTCAACAGGCGACAAGACTGCCGATGAGCGAGATGCTGTATTACCGGCGAAACGCGCTAGAGTTACCGGTCGCCTGATTAGAAACGATGCGAAAGACTGAGCAAAACCCGGAAAAGCACACAGAATGAATAAAGAAAAAAGAACGCAGATATTTACGCGTCTCAGAAATGAAAACCCGAAGCCAAGAACGGAATTGAAATACAACAGCACCTTCGAACTGCTCATATCGGTAATTCTCTCCGCCCAGGCGACCGACGTAAGCGTCAACAAGGCTACCGAAAAACTCTACGCAGTTGCGAACACACCCGAACAAATATTTGCGCTGGGTGTGCCCGGATTAAAGAAGTTCATTAAGACAATAGGCCTGTTTAACACCAAAGCAGTGAACGTCATCAAGACCTGCGAAATGCTAATCGAGCAGCATGATTCTGTAGTGCCGGATCAGCGCGAGCTTCTCGAAGCCTTGCCCGGCGTAGGAAGGAAGACCGCTAACGTAGTTTTGAATACCGCTTTCCGTCAAATAGCCATGGCAGTGGATACGCATATATTCAGGGTATCGAATCGCACCGGCATCGCCCCTGGAAAGAACGTATTGGAAGTAGAACGCCGTCTTATAAAGCTCGTCCCCGAGGAATTTCTACTCGACGCTCATCACTGGCTGATTCTGCAGGGCAGATATATCTGCCTGGCGCGCAAGCCCCGTTGCGGAGCCTGCGTAATTGAAGACCTTTGCGAATTTCGCAAGAAGGTCTATGAGTAAAAAAAAGCCTTAACCGCTACAGGCGCCCTTTCAGTGCCGCTATTCTGAGTCGCAGTGCATTTAGTTTAATAAAGCCTTCCGCATCACCCTGATTATAAGCACCGGCATCGTCCTCGAACGTCGCGATATCCTCATCAAACAGTGAATTCTCAGAATCCCTGCCGACTACGATTACATTGCCCTTGTAAAGTTTCAAACGAACCCTGCCGTTAACAAATTTCTGCGACTCATCGATCATCGCCTGCAGCGCATAGCGTTCCGGGGCAAACCAATAACCGTTATAGACCAGAGTGGCATAGCGAGGCATTAAGTCATCTTTCAGATGAGCCAGTTCACGATCCAGTGTCAATGACTCAATAGCTCTATGTGCCTTGAGCATGACAGTACCCCCAGGTGTCTCATAGCAGCCGCGCGACTTCATGCCAACATAGCGATTTTCTACGATATCTGCCCTACCGATTCCGTTCGCTCCAGCTACACGGTTAAGCTGCTCCAGAACCTTGGCAGGCGACATCTTTTCACCATCGATAGCAACAATGTCACCGCGCTCATATTCCAGTTCAATATAAGTAGCTACGTCCGGTGCTTTCTCGGGTGACACAGACCAGAGCCACATAGCGTCTTCGGGCTCCGCGCCCGGGTCTTCCAACACATCACCCTCATAGGAGATATGCAATAGATTCGCATCCATAGAGTACGGAGACTTGGTGCCGCGCTTCTTCTCCACTGGAATGTCATTCGCAGCACAATACGCCAATAATTTATCTCTAGAGTTGAGATCCCAGTCGCGCCATGGCGCTATAACTTTGATGCCGGGGCTCAAGGCATAGGCACCTAGTTCAAACCTGACCTGGTCATTACCCTTGCCCGTAGCGCCATGAGAGATCGCATCCGCACCCGTTTCCGCTGCAATCTCCACGAGACGTTTCGCTATCAGTGGCCGCGCAATAGATGTCCCTAACAGGTATTCACCCTCGTAAATGGCGTTGGCACGAAACATCGGATTAACGTAGTCACGTACGAATTCCTCGCGCAGATCTTCGATGTAAATCTCTTTGATACCCATCGCCTCAGCTTTCGTTCTCGCCGGCTCTACCTCTTCTCCCTGACCGATATCGGCAGTAAAGGTTACGACCTCACATCCGTAAGTTTGCGTTAACCATTTCGCTATAACCGAGGTATCGAGCCCCCCCGAGTAAGCTAAAACCACCTTGTTTATATCTGACATAACCCAGCTCCTAAGCCAACCATACTCTGGTTAAACCCAGAGCAACTCAACTGCTATCAACTAACTGCTATCACTCAACTGATAGAGCATTGAAAAACCGCTCAAAAAGTCGAAAAGTGTGTAAATGTGCCAAACGCAGAGTTTACAAGCCTTGGCACGAAAAAGGACGCGTATTCTAGCACCAACCGACGCTTCTGATCACTACCCATGGTGGCAATCGAATTTTTTGTGGCAGAGCGCGCTAAATCAATACAAATGGGCAATTCAGCTGGAAGCCTTATTCCGTTACAATAGCGCAGCCACCAGACCTCGGAATCAATAGAAGCACTGCAATGAGCTCCAAAACTCTCAGACTTACCCAGCCCGATGACTGGCACTTGCATCTGCGAGACGGTGAAACACTCTCTACCACTGTCCCCCATAGCTCTCGCACCTTTGCCAGAGCCATAGTCATGCCAAACCTGAAACCCCCGGTGACTACTGTCGAGCAAGCTCTGGCCTATAGGCAGAGGATCATCTCTCATATACCCAAAGGCCGCAGTTTCGAGCCACTGATGACCCTCTATTTAACAGACAAACTAGACGCAGAAGAAGTGCAGCGTGCCTATGACGAGCAGTGCGTGCACGCTATCAAGTTCTACCCTGCAGGGGCAACGACAAATTCAGAAAGTGGTGTAGCGGAACTCGAATGCGTCTACCCGGCTATCGAGAAGATGGCTGAACTTGGGCTCCCTCTTCTTATTCATGGTGAGGTAACAGACGATCATATCGATATCTTCGATAGAGAACGTGTCTTTATAGACAACGTTCTAAGCCCGCTAACGCAGAAATTTCCCAAGCTGAAGATCGTGCTCGAGCACATTACCACGAAAGAGGCCGTGGATTTCGTCAATAGCCAGGGCGACAACATCGCCGCCACTCTCACCCCACATCATTTATTGCTGGACCGTAACGATCTATTAGCCGGCGGGGTCAAACCACATTATTACTGCTTGCCTATTCTGAAAAGAAGTAGCCATCGCAGCGCGCTAATCGAAGCGGCGACTAGCGGAAGCCCTAAGTTTTTCCTCGGCACGGATTCGGCACCTCACGCCATCGAAACCAAGGAAACCTCCTGCGGTTGCGCGGGCATCTATTCTGCCCATGCGGCGCTTGAGTTCTATGCAGAGATTTTCGAGGCTGCGAACGCGCTCGACAAACTTGAAGGCTTTGCCAGTTTTTTTGGCGCAGACTTTTACAAAATTCCACGTAATTCTGCAAAGATAACTCTTAGCAAGAACCCCCTCAGTGTGCCCGCCGAATATATCTTTGGCGACAGCACTGTGATTCCCATGCGAGCAGGCGAAACCGTCTCCTGGTCTATCGAAGAGACTACTTAATGAGCGATTTCGACTCTCAAGAAGAATCCAACTATTTGCTCGCGAACCGGTTTCGCACCTTCCTCCCTGTGGTTGTCGATATCGAGACCGGAGGATTTAATTCCCAGACCGATGCCATGTTAGAAATATCCGCAGTGATACTGGGCATGGATGACAATGGTATTCTGGGAATCGAACAGACCTATTTTCATCGCATCATCCCTTTCGAAGGGCTAAAACTCGAAGAGGCTGCGCTGAAGTTTACTGGCATCGATCCCTTTCACCCACTGCGCGTGGCGCGGCCAGAGAGAGAGGTTATGCAGACAATGTTCGGCATGGTTCGTGATGCAATTAAAGCGAACCATTGTAAGCGAGCGATCTTAGTCGGACACAATGCACATTTCGACCTAGGGTTCATCAATGCTTCTAGCGAGAGGCACAACCTAAAAAGAAATCCATTTCATCCGTTCTCCTGCTTCGATACCGCCACATTAAGCGGTTTGGCTTACGGCCAAACGGTGTTAGCAAGAGCCTGCGAGACGGCGGAGATAGACTTCAATAACGACGAGGCACACTCGGCCCGGTATGATGCCCAAAAAACTGCAGAGTTATACTGTAAGATCGTAAATACTTGGCAGGCGCTTGGCGGCTGGCCTCTTGGTGGAACTCGAAACAGTTAAGGCTTTGAGCCCTAATCCTGCGAGAACTTTCAAGCATAAAGCCAACGCGCCAACGTAGACATCGCTACTACGCTTCGACCTCTACAGTATCGACCAGGGCCTGAAGCTCACCTTTCTCATGCATTTCCGTAATGATATCGCAGCCGCCAACAAGTTCGCCCTTCACGAATAGTTGCGGGAACGTTGGCCAATTAGATATTGAGGGCAGCGTGGAACGTACATCAGGATTCGCCAGAATATCGACGTAGGCAAATCGCTTGCCGCAGGACATTAGCATCTGCGTTGCCTGTGCAGAAAAGCCACACTGCGGTTGCTCCGGATTTCCCTTCATATAGAGCAAAATGCTATTTGAATCGATTTGCTCTTTAATGGTTTCTTCAATGCTCATTTATACTGCCTCGCTAGCCTAATGGATTTGGTTGCCATAGCGACCGGGTTTGATATGTCTTATGGCGAGCGCCGGAGTTTACAACGCCACTAGTGATTTGTCAGCAACGCCACCTACATCCATACCGAAATATCGACAGGGGCTTACCCCGTCCAGTCATGTAATGAATGGCGATCAATCAGGAAAATTCAAGTCGCTAACACTCCCCCCACGCGCCGCCGCCTGGGGTTTCTATTAACAGTCTGTCTCCCTTTTCTACCGACACAGAACATTTGCCGGGCAGAGCCACACCATTCAATGAGTTCCTGCCGCTTTTGCCCGGCCCGCCGCCCTGCAGGCCCCAGGGCAAACGCAGGCGCCGCTCACTAAGCAGACTCAATTGTGCCTGCTCCAGGAATTCATATTCACGCACAATCCCTGCGCCGCCTGAGTGCTTACCCTTGCCGCCACTGCCTCTTCGAATCGCATAGCGGTGGACACGCAAGGGATAGTGCATTTCCAGACTTTCAACCGGGGTGTTCAGCGTATTTGTCATATGGCTATGCACGGCATCCCGGCCTTGCGTGTGTGGCCCAGCACCAATTCCTCCCGCCAGAGTCTCATAATAATCCCAGCGCTCACCGGACTCATTGTCGATACGGCCCATAGCGACGTTATTCATCGTGCCCTGACTGGCCGCCGATATCCTTAGCGGAAGTGCCTGAGCCAACGCGCCAAAGACGAGATCGACCAGACGGCTGGAAGTTTCAACATTGCCCGCCGCGACAGCCGCCGGTCGCATAGCATTCACTATCGAGCCTAATTTAGTCTGCAGATGAATGCGCCTGAACAAACCTTCACAGGCTGGAGGGTCTCCAGGCAATAGGCAGCGTATGCAGTAGAATGCGGCAGCGGCCACTACCGACTCCGGGCAGTTAAGATTGCCGCTTACCTGCTCTGAGCTCTCGCTAAAATCCAATTCAAGAGAGTCAGCCTTGATACGCAGCGTAAGCGCCAGCCTCACATTCTCTTGCCCGCAGCCATCATCATCGAGAAAATCTTCGAAGCAATATTCCCCTTCTTCCAAACCCCTTATGCTGTCAGCCGTGATGCGATCCGCGTAGTCATTAAGCTCCTTCATGCCTCGTGCATAGCGCTCAAGGCCTGTCGCCTGTACTAGGGTTTGCAGCCTACGCACACCCAAGGTGTTGGCACCGGCTTGTGCTGCAAAATCCCCGCTCAGCTTTTCTTCTTCCAACCCCAGCAAGGAAAGTGCCTGTTTCTGCACTTGCCCGGCTTCGTACAACAGAGTCGGCGGAATGATTAGCCCCTCTTCATCCAGACGCGAAGATATCGGCATTGAGCCTGGCGTGTCGCAGCCAATATTTGCGTGGTGCGCCCTATTTGCAACAAACCCAATCAAGCGCGTCCCCTGATCGGTGAACACGGGTGCCACGAGAGTGACATCTGGCAGATGAGTGCCTCCCAGATAGGGGTCATTCAAAACCAGCATGTCGCCTTCCTGCCAAACTCGGTTTTCGGTTATCGAACCCATGGCGAAAGCCATACTCCCCAGGTGCACCGGTATGTGGGCAGCCTGAGCGAAGAGCTTGCCATCGCTTGAGAACAAGGCGCAGGAGAAGTCGAGGCGGTCCTTAATATTAGGCGAGAACGCCGTGCGCCGCAGTACGGTACCCATCTCATCGCATATGGCCGAGACGCGGCTGGAAAACAGTTTGAGCTCAATAGCGTTCATTCCGAGCTTTTCGACTCCTTATCTTGCGGCGATTGCTCCGCTCTACAGTTGTGGTTAAAATGAGCACATTGACGAGGCGGCGGGAGCTGCCTTTTTTATTTCTGCATTTAACTCAGGTTTATGTCCAAACTACATGCGGTATTAATTTTAGCCTAGCGCCTTGTCCTGACTCTATAGAGTCGGCATAGCTCAGCCTTTCCATTGAACAAAGAGCAGATTGCGATAATGAGTGTAAAACATTTTCTTACCCTTCAGGACCTCAGTAGCAACGAATTGAATCATATTATTCGAAGAGCTGAAGAATTGAAGAAGAACCCGGGGCTGGCCGTTGCGCAGCCGCGTAAGACTCTGGGGCTAATTTTTGAGAAATCCTCTACCCGAACTAGGCTCGCATTCGAAGTCGCCATGAACCAACTAGACGGTTCCACCGTGTTTCTTGCGAATGCCGACTCTCAGCTTGGCAGAGGCGAACCAATAGAAGATAGTGCCCGTGTTTTAGCCGGCATGGTTGATTGCGTGGCAATACGGACTTTTGCGCATGAAAAACTGCAGCGATTTGCCGCCTATTCGTCTGTACCCGTCATCAACGCACTTACCGATGATTTCCACCCCTGCCAATTGCTCGCCGATGTACAGACCTTCGTCGAGCACCGAGGCAGTATCAGTGGCAAAACCGTAGCCTGGGTCGGCGATGGCAACAATATGTGCCACTCCTACATTAATGCGGCGGATAAATTCGATTTCCAGCTAAAGATTGCCGCTCCAGAAGGATTCGAGCCTAACGCCGATCTGCTCAACACGCATAAAAGCCGCGTCCAACTCAGTCGAAATCCCAAGTCGGCCGTACAAGATGCAGATCTGGTGGTTACCGACGTATGGGCCTCCATGGGCCAGGAAGAGGAACAGAATCAGCGTATTACCAGCTTCGCAGGCTATCAGGTAAATGAGGAGCTGATGTCTCTGGCGCAATCAGATGCCCTGTTTATGCACTGCCTACCAGCACACAGAGGCGAAGAAGTAAGCGCCTCGGTTCTGGATGCCGCCGATAGTGTTGTGTGGGATGAGGCCGAGAACCGCATGCACTCGCAAAAAGCACTAATCGAGTTCCTGCTCACCCCCTAATTTGGCGGTTTTGGAGGAAATCACGCACCACTATATGTAGTGGTGCACTATAATGTGACAATCACCTGATTTTGCACGACTTTTGGCTCATCGTCTGCCCAATTTTGCAACACTCTGCGAAGCTGTGAGCCACTCTGGCTCAACTCTGACTTTTCCCAGTTACAACAACAGCCTACTCACAATTTACCCACATATTACTCACAGAGAAATCCCTTGCATTCCCACGCCAAGCGCATTATCTTGTGCCTTCGATTTATAGCTTGTCTATATATTGTATTAGTTAAGCGTAAGTCAAGGGCTTGCATCTCTCAGAGATACTAATAAAAATTATTGCAAAGCCGGGTGGTTACGAATGCCACACCGTTCAATAATAAGAAAGCGCTTGATCAATAAGGACATTTTGGCCCTTATTTTGGACTTGTTTTTTGGGTTCCCAATAAAAATCAAAAAAACAGTTAAAGTCTTGCCGCAGAAACACAATATATAGTATACGGCTTACCGATTTTCGGCCACGAGATCAGTTTATACCGATTTCGCTGCCAAATCTGGCCAGACGGTGTCTCGTAAGCTGCAAAAATAGCAGTAGCGAGATTTAGACCGACGGATAGTTGCCTTTAGCGAGTAGTTGCCCAGAGCACTGAGCTAGTTTGAGCCACTAATAACAAGACAGTCCATTAAGAATACTAAGCAGTAGCCACAAATTCGGAGCACATAATGCAGACAGATGTACAGACAGCAGTAGACCCTGCCTCCCCCGCCACCCCCGCTAGCAACGAATCAGCAACTATTTCAGCAACTGCGCCCGGACAATTGCGTGTAATCAAACGTAACGGCGCCGTAGTGAGCTATGACGAATCCAAGATTTCCGTCGCCATCACCAAGGCTTACTTGGCGGTTGAAGGCGGAAATGCAGCTGCATCGTCACGCATCCATGAATCGGTGCAGCAGCTAGGGCGCCAAATTACCGATATCTTTCGCCGTCGCATGCCCTCTGGCGGCACGATTCATATAGAAGACATTCAAGATCAAGTAGAACTGGCGTTGATGCGTACAGGCGAACACAAGATCGCAAGAAGCTATGTTATTTACCGTGCAGATCATGCGCGAATCCGAGAGCAGAAGATCGAAGAGCAAAAGCCCGACCTGAACGCCATCAATGTGACTCTGGATAATGGCGACCAAGGCCCCCTCGACACGCAACGCCTGCAGGTAGTCATCCGGGAAGCCTGCGAAGGCCTGGAAGACGTTTCCGCTGACGACATCTACCAAGAAACACTAAAGAATCTATATCCCGGCGTAAAGATGGGAGACGTGCGCACTTCCTTGGTGATGACCGCTCGCACCATGGTGGAGAAAGATCCAAATTATTCTTACGTTACCGCCAGACTGCTTATGGACACCATCCGTGCAGAGGCGCTTGGCTTTCTAGGCATTGCAGAAGCCGCGACCCAGTCAGAGATGCACTATCGCTATGCGGCAACACTTAAGCCCTATATAGAGAAAGGCGTCGAACTCGGCCTGATCTCACCTCACCTGCTGGAATACGACTTAGGCATTCTTGGCGAAGCTCTTCAGGCGGATCGTGATCAACAATTTACCTATCTTGGCCTGCAGACACTCTACGACCGCTACTTCATTCACAGCAATGACATACGCTTCGAACTACCTCAGGTGTTCTTTATGCGAGTAGCAATGGGGCTCGCCAGCAACGAAGAGAACCGTGAAGAGCGCGCAATCGAATTCTATAATCTGCTCTCTAGCTTCGATTATATGGTTTCGACGCCACAACTTTTTAACTCAGGCACACTACGCCCGCAGTTATCGTCTTGCTTTCTGACTACAGTACCAGATGATCTACACGGTATTTACTCAGCCATCAGAGATAATGCCATGCTGTCCAAATGGGCTGGCGGTCTCGGCAACGACTGGACTCCGGTACGTGCACTAGGCGCTCACATCAAGGGTACCAACGGCAAGTCGCAAGGAATCGTCCCTTTTCTTAAGGTAGTCAACGACACAGCAGTAGCCGTGAATCAAGGCGGCAAGCGCAAAGGGGCCGTGTGTGCCTATTTAGAGACTTGGCACCTGGACATCGAGGAATTCCTGGAACTGCGCAAGAACACCGGCGATGAAAGACGCCGAGCGCACGATATGAATACAGCCAATTGGATTCCCGATCTATTCATGAAGCGTGTGTTCAACGACCAGGATTGGACGCTATTCTCTCCTAACAATGTGCCTGAATTACACGACCTTAGCGGCAGGGCTTTCGAAGCCGCTTATGAAGAATATGAGCGTAAGGCGATGGCTGGCGAGATCGAAGTCTACAAGACTATCAAAGCAAGCGATCTATGGCGCAAGATGATTTCCATGCTGTTCGAAACCGGACATCCCTGGATTACCTTTAAAGACACTTGTAATGTGCGCTCACCGCAGCAGCACATAGGTGCAATCCACTCTTCGAACCTGTGCACAGAGATCACTCTGAACACAAACAAAGACGAGATTGCTGTCTGCAACCTGGGCTCCGTGAATATGCTGAACCACGTCACCGAGTCAGGCCTGAATCAAGAGAAATTAAAGTCTACTATTAAGACAGCGGTTCGAATGCTCGATAATGTAATCGACATCAACTACTACTCTGTACCCCAGGCGAAGAATTCAAACCTTAAGCATAGACCAATCGGTATGGGCATCATGGGCTTTCAGGATGCCCTTTATATGCAGCGCATTCCTTACTCTTCAGAACAGGCAGTGGAGTTCGCTGACATATCCATGGAAATGATTAGCTACCATGCCATTCAGGCGTCTAGCGATCTAGCCGAAGAACGAGGCCGTTACGAATCTTATGAGGGCTCGCTTTGGGATCAGGGCAAATTTCCTATCGATTCCCTGAAGCTTCTACAAGAAGAACGTGGCGAAAAATACCTAGAAGTGAATATGGATCAGCGTCTCGATTGGGAAAGCCTCAGAGCACGCATCCAGCAGACCGGTATGCGCAACTCGAACGTTCTAGCGATTGCACCTACGGCCACGATCGCAAACATCAGCGGCGTGTCCCAGTCCATCGAGCCGACCTATCAAAACTTATATGTTAAGTCGAATCTGTCTGGCGAATTCACCGTAGTGAACCCATTCCTCGTACGCGACCTGAAGAAAGCAAATCTTTGGGACAGCGTGATGGTAAACGATCTTAAATATTACGAAGGCAGTGTGCAAAAGATCGACAGAGTTCCTGATGAAATCAAGCACATCTATGCCACCGCTTTCGAAGTTGAGCCACGCTGGCTGGTTGATGCGGCGAGCCGACGCCAGAAATGGATAGACCAGGCTCAGTCACTCAACCTGTATGTAGCTGGCGCTAGCGGCAAGAAGCTAGATGTCACTTACCGTATGGCTTGGCTCAGAGGCTTGAAGACTACTTATTACTTGCGCGCTCTTGCAGCGACAACCACTGAGAAATCTACAGTGGCCGACAATAGTCTTAATAAGGTGTCTAGCGGCGAAGCAGCGCCAGTACCACAGGCTTGTTCTCTGGATGATCCAGATTGCGAAGCCTGCCAGTAGCACCTGCACGCATAGGTCAAACCGCCATTAGGGTAACGACCTATGCCAGGCATTTCAGCTGCTGACTCGCTGGTGTGAATGAATAGAACTAACAACCAATATTAATAGATTAAGCAAGAAATGAGATTGAGGAATAACTATGCTGTCATGGGATGAATTCGAACGGGAAGATGAGGCTATACCATTAGTTAAAGCCAACAACCAAGAACCTGCCACTACTGAAGCGGTTGCTGCCGTTGTTGAGCCCCCCGCTCCTGTCGCTAGCGCACGCGAGCAAGTCGCTAACTTTAAATCAAATCTTGAGGTCTCGGAAGAAAAGCAAAATTCTGACATTTTGCAACAGGCTATCGAAGGTTTGGAAGAGCTAGATGTCGATGCCGGACTCGAAGAACTGGAAGGTTCTGCTAATCGAGTAGCTGTTGACGATAAGCGTATGATTAATTGTCGCGCCGACTTAAACCAGTTAGTTCCCTTCAAGTACGATTGGGCCTGGCAGAAGTACCTCGATGGCTGTGCCAACCACTGGATGCCTCAAGAGGTTAATATGACGGCGGACATCGGTCTGTGGAAAGACCCCAATGGCTTAACCGATGACGAGCGGCTTATCGTCAAACGGAACCTTGGTTTCTTCTCTACTGCAGACTCACTCGTTGCCAACAATCTTGTCTTGGCTGTTTACAGATTGATCACTAATCCTGAATGTCGACAATACATCTTACGCCAGGCATTCGAGGAAGCGATTCATACTCACGCCTACCAGTATTGTATCGAATCACTCTCCATGGATGAGGGCGAGATTTTCAATATGTATCACGAAGTACCTTCTGTAGCTAAGAAGGCCTCTTGGGGGCTTAAGTACACACAGGAATTGAGTGACCCCAATTTCAACACCGGCACAACTGAAAACGATCAAGCACTTCTTATGAACTTGATCGCGTTTTACTGCTGTCTAGAAGGAATATTTTTCTACTGTGGCTTTACTCAAATCTTATCCATGGGTAGACGCAATAAAATGACCGGCACCTCTGAACAGTTTCAATATATTCTTCGCGACGAGTCCATGCATTTGAATTTTGGTATCGACATGATCAATCAAATCAAGCTAGAAAATCCAAATCTGTGGACCGATGAGATGAAAGAAAAAGCTACTCAGATGATTCTTCAAGCCACGCATCTGGAGATCGAATACGCTCGGGATACTATGCCACGCGGTGTGCTCGGCATGAACGCGGCTATGATGGAAGAGTATCTACAATTCATAGCGAATCGACGGCTTATCCAAATCGGTTTGCCAGAGCAATTCGAAGGTGTTCAGAACCCATTCCCTTGGATGTCTGAAATTATGGACCTGCGCAAGGAGAAGAATTTTTTCGAGACGCGAGTTATCGAATATCAAACGGGCGGCGCCCTGACCTGGGATTAAACTCTCGCATCAAGGTTAAGTAACGCCTCGAAGAGCTTGGCGCCAACTGGAGCAAATGAATGAAGGATAAGAAGTACGCTGACGACGACCCAGAGCGCACACTCGTCACCCTGGATCAGCTGAGTCAGACCATCGAAGTAATGACTAGCGTGGTCAATAGACTGCGCCGTCATCTGAGCGATCAGATAAAGGCTCAATTAGAGGCGCAAGAAGCTGCGGACTCTCTATCATCCGCGCGCTCCGACTCTGAAGCTCAAGCAAGCGGCGGCGCCCCTGCCGCAGAGAAAGATGCGGCTACTACCCAACAATCTCATGGCAAAAAGCGTGAGAGTTTCGTTGTGGAGATATCTCAACAAGAGGTTGAACCCACCCGCAAGTCCACAAAGGTTCTGCATTAATCTTCCTTTCTTGGCAAAGGCAGATATGCTGACAGACGCGACATGACAAAACCTATCGGCGCCATCGTCTTGGCTGCAGGATATAGCAAGCGCTTCGGCGACAGCAAATTGCTCGCCCAATTGCACAATGGGAAAACCGTGGTGCAACAGACACTAGAGCGAATCGCTGAAGTCTTTCCCCAGCGTTTAGTAATCACGCGTCCGGAGCTGATTCCGCAGCTATTGCCCCTAGCACCCGGAACCTCATTTCTGGCCTTTGAAGATGCAGAGCAAGGCATGGGAGCGACACTCGCTTTCGCTGCCCAGCACATAGGCGATTGGCGCGCATGCCTGGTCTGCCTTGGGGACATGCCCTTCATCGAAACTTCAACCTATAGACAGATAGCCGAGCAAATCGATGAGGACAGCATCGTCATACCGGTGCTAGACTCAAAAATGGGCAATCCAGTCGCCTTCGGCAGCGCCTACTTTGATGAGCTAGGGAGGCTCGAGGGAGATGCTGGGGGGCGAAAGCTCACCACACTGCACCGAAATGCTGTTTGTGAACTGTCAGTTGATGACCCTGGCGTGCTACAAGATATAGACACACCCGAGGAGCTTGCTCGTTACCAAGACAGTTAGGCGGAAGTCACTACTGCTGCATCGAATACTGTAGGCACGCCCCCTGCACCTTGTATTGCATGGGGAGTCGCTTTCACCCTACAATCCTCGCGTCAAATAGTGCAGGCAAACATGAAAAAAATTAAGAACGAAGGCGAACTTTTAAAAGAGGCCATTCGAGTTGGCACACGCTACTTCGAGGCCCGGGGCGCGGGAAAGTTTGAAAATACCGATCACGTCGATATAAAAGTGCGCGCGATTTATCTATTACTGGTCAAGGATGGGGTGATACAGGCTCTGGCGACGAAAGATGAGAACGCAGTAAACATGCGCCACAAGTTGGCAATTTGGATCTCGAAAAATCTTCCAGCCGATCATCACTTGTTACAGTAAGTCTATTCATGCATCAGCCCTACAGACACAGCCTGCTTCCCCTAATCGCCCTGCTATCCGGCTTGCTAAACACCGCGCTCGCCGATACTTCCTCGGCGTTACTCGCCATGGAAGATCCGCAGAACCCACTGGTGCTCATCAGCACCTCTCGGGGCGAGATTTATATAGAACTGTTCCCTAATGAAGCACCTAACAATGTGCAAAATTTCATCGCCCTTGCACAAGGCGAGAAAGACTTTACCAATCCGGACACAGGCCAGCCAGTTCAAGCGCGTTACTACTACAACGGCATGCGCTTTCATCGCGTCGTGCCCGGCTTCGTCATTCAGGCGGGCAGCCAGGCGAAGAATCCCCTAGGGCTGCAGGTAGAGCTTCTACCAGATGAAATAAACGCAGATGCCCTGGGCTTGGATCAGATTCAGGCCATCAATCCCGACGGCAGCTTCGCTGACCAACTCAATATCGAGTCGAAACAGGATTTTCATTCCGAAATTCTGGAACCACTGTACTCCCGAAGAAATATCGCAGACGTTGACACGGCATTATCCAGGCAATATCAGACACTGGAAGAGCTACAAGACCTAACGGTGAAATCTGTATACGAGAGTCAGGGCTACCGCTATGACTCATCACTACCCAGCCGAGCTATCCTCAGGGGCACAGTAGCGCTCGCCAACTCGGGCCCCGACAGCAATGGACCCGAGTTCTTTATCAGCCTTGCCGATGCCCCCCAACTTACGGGAAAATACACCGTAATAGGACAAGTCATCGAAGGTCAGTCGGTGATGGACACTATAGGCAGTACGGCAATTGATCCGGATCAATTCTCTAGCCTCAGCACCTTGATTTACTCCGTGCGTCAGGCAAACTAGGCAGACAACCCCAGCTATTGTGGAGCTGACATGTCGAAGAAGAAAGCGAAGAAGAACTCAATGCAAGGCACCTATGCGCTCAGCATGAGCAGCGGATTGATTTTGGGCTTTGGGCTAGGCGCGATCATGGATAGCGTCCTTGTAGCCACTATATCCGGCGTACTTATAGGCGGCGTCGCGGGCTATCTTATCAACCACCCCAAGACTAAACGTAAGACTTAGCCGTTACAAAAGCCTGCCGTCAACACCCAACTGCTACCCCGCCTCTTCGGTAAATATCTCACGCCTGTAGGGCGGCATAGATTCCAATATTGTCTTCCCGTAGCGCCGACTCACTATGCGTTCATCGAACAAAGTTATTGTTCCACTATCTGACTCACTACGGAGTAATCTTCCGCTTGCCTGTACGAGGCGGAAGGCTGCGTCGGGCACAGCTAAGGTCATAAAAGAATTTAATCCCTGCTGTTCTATCCACTCCGAAAGAGTCAGTTCGATGGGATCATTCGGCACCGCAAATGGGATCTTGGCAATAAGCACATGGGTGCAATATTTGCCTGGCAGATCGACCCCCTCGGCAAAACTAGCAAGGCCGAAAATAATACTCCCTTCTCCTTTATCTATTCGTTGTCGATGATATTTCACAAGTTGGGACTTCTGAAAATCATCCTGACACAAGACTAAGTCGCGCCAAGCCGGGGGCAGCAATTGCATAACATCTTGCATTTGCCTGCGACTGGAAAATAACATCAGCGACGCCCCCGTTTCATCCACCAGCCGTGGAATCGCTTTGACGATGAAATCGGTGTGTTTTTCCGAGTCAGACGGATCGCAGTGCATCTTAGGAATGACCAAACTTGCAGAATTCGCAAAGTCGAAAGGGCTGAGAATACTTAAATAATGTGTATGTTCCGGCAGACCAGCGCGCATCTTCAGCATGTCGAAATTGCCGAGAGAGGAAAGCGTAGCGGAAGTTAGTACCGCCCCGGCACAGTTGTCCCAAAGTCTCTGCTGAAGATTATCGGCAGCTAAAACTGGACTGGATGACAAGCCGATGTCGGTGAAATTCTCGTTCGCCGTGTAACTAAGCCATCTCGCCAATGGCGCCTTCCCCTGCGGATCCACGGCGGCATAACTCAACCAGAGTCCCAAGTTCGATTCCGCGCGTTTCTGTTGCGAACCTATGAGAGGAAACCACTGCTCAGCGAGCTGTCTTCGTTTTACATCACCCCCATCCTCCATAGCTTCTTTAAGATCATCGGCTGTACTCTGAAACGCGGCGGCTAGGCGAGCAAATAGGTTTGCTAAATTTGCAGCAAGAGATTGCACCTGTTCTGGCACAACCCCCAACTCGAAAGCATGTTGGATACGGTTGTCATAGCTGTCGGCTTGATTCAGAGACTCAAGGATTTGCACCAACACTAACCAGGCGTGATCAAGCTGCTCTCGTATGTTCAGGAGTAATTTGTGCAAGGATTTTTGCGTCGTTCCATCGATAAAATCGTCCTTCTGTAGGCGAAGGGTTATAGTTTCAGTACGCTCCAACCAACTGCTAGTAGCCTTGAGGCGAGTAAATGCTGAGAAATGATTATTGCTCTTATGTGGAAGATGGTGAGCCTCATCGAAGATATAGATACATTTTTCAGGCTCAGGAAGGATTATGCCACCCCCCAGCGCCAAATCAGACAACACCAAATCGTGATTACTCACGATACAGTCTGCCTTATCCATGGAATCACGGGCCTGATAGAAACAGCAATTTCTGAAGTGGCTGCACTTGGGCCCCATACATTGGGCGTTATCTACGGTAACCGGCCTCCAATCATCATCACTGATAGAGCTTTCCCAGTCATCCCTATCGCCTTTCCAGTTGCCCATGCTGAGCTGATCTAGCATTTTTTCGTAGAGGGCCTGGTCTCCGCCAGCTGGATCATCCAGTTCTTCGCCATACAGGTCCATCATCGCCTGCATGCTGTCATTACCTCTAAGCAGCATATCCAATTTCGCCAGGCACAGATACCGCCCTCTCCCCTTGGCTAAGGAGTAGCTAAAGCTGAGATCGGAGCCTGCTAATATCTCTGGCAGATCCTTGTGCACAACCTGTTCTTGAAGCGCTACCGTAGCCGTAGCTATCACCACCTTGAGATCCAAAGCCTTAGCCAGGGATATTACAGCTAAGACGTAGGCCAGCGTTTTCCCGGTACCCGTCCCGGCTTCGACCACGCAGATCGGGGGTGAGGAGTCCTCGTCGGCAAGGCTGGACAAGGTCTTCGCAATCTCGGCAATCATAAGACGCTGACCATAGCGCGGAGTGAGTTCGCGGGACTCTAGCAATTGGCGATAGGCGGATTGAATACTGTCTTTTACATCATCCGCCAACATCCACATCAACCCTCAGAGTGCAGTTCAAATACTGCTAAATAGTGGATGAATTATAGCATCTGTGGACTGCTTACCAGAGAAATTATCGGAAATCGTCTGATCCCTCTAATTCTTTTCTGTTTTGAATGAAACAACATCTGCTACACTTGAGTCTCAGTATTATTACTTTCAATTTCAGCGCATAAAGCAATGGAAGTCCTCAATCACACAATCAAATCCTTCGGTTCGTAGTACATGACAACTGCTTCAATCTCAGCACCCTCACTTATAGACGACACCTGGCTCAACCAAGATTGTGAGCAAAGGCTATCGACCTTAGAAAAACTGGATTCCAATGAGTCGAGTACAGCCTATTTTCTCCTTAAAGTGGCGCTTGAAGACGACTTTGAGAAAGTCCGTAGCTCAGCTATCTCACGAATAGTTGACCTGGAAGCACTTGCTAAGCTAGGGGCGGCAGGCGGCAAGGCAAAAGAAGCTGCCCAGCAGCAGAGTTGTCGTATCATCGCCGGCACAGTGGATTCCGCGTACAGCGAGGAAGAGAGAAGCGGAAGATTAGCAAGGCTTCCAGGTGCCGACATCAAGCAAGTCGCGCTAATTACAAAAATAAAAAACACTGGCTCTCTGGCGGTTGCAGCTGTAAAGCAGAACGAAGATCTTGCAGACTTGTGCTTATTCGCCGCTAGCGTACATGTGCGAAAATCTGCAGCCCTCCTCATAGATGACAAGCAACTTCTTAAGGAGATACACAACAAAGTCGTCGGTAAAGATAAAACGGTTACCAAGACCATCGCCAGTCGACTCGAACAGGAATCGACTAGCGAGAGCGAAGAAAAGCCAGCCACTGCGGCCGCAGCCAGTGGCAAAGCTCCAGCCACAACCACCCCGAAAGAGGTAGAGGCAAAACCCAAACCGATCAAGAGCAAAGAGCCTGAGCCCCCTCCTGTTGAACCCAAGATTGAATTCGACGCCATAGAGAAAGAGGCTTCTATGGTAAGTTACAAAAACACCACCCGGCTGTTTGAAATCCGCTCACAGTTAAGAAAACTGCAAGCCAGGCTGACAGATGCCGAGCTAAAACTACGGGGAAATATAGCAACCTTACAAGCCGACATAGCGAGCAAAATTGTTAAAAATGATGAATACCAGAATGAGCTGAAAGCGAAAACTGAAGAATTGTTTATTTCCCTCGCGGAAGCACTCGATTCAGGAAATTCAGAAAATGCGGGCAGGTGCTGGGACAAAATACAGGGAAACATAAGCAACACACAGAATCAAATACGAGCAGAGCTACAGAAGACAGCTAACACACACAAAGAAAAAGTAACCGAACTTCGCAACTGGAAGGTCTTCGCCGCTACTGAGAAGAAGAAAGAATTGATAGTTCAGATGCAGCATCTTTTAGAATCAAAGATGCATGCGTCCGACCGATCCAAGAGCATTAGCAAGATGCATCAGGAATGGAAGGCCCTAGGTCATTCCAACCAGAATGAACAGCTTTGGAAAGAATTCAAGAAAGTTTCGGATGAAGCTTACGAACCCTGCAAGGAGCACTTCAAGCAAAGAAAACAGTTGATGAATGACAACCTGTTCAGACGCAGAGAAATTTGCGACACACTCGAAGCAGAACATGCTCGATTAAAAGATTCAGAAGCTGAACTCGATCTTTCTGGACTGAACAAACTTCTCAACGAAGCAGATAAGAACTGGAAGCTACACGCCCCAATAGAACAGAGAAAGATTAAGGCATTACAGAAAAGATACTATGCAACTGTTAACGAACTGCGCAAGCTTCGCAAGAACGAGGTTTCGAATAGCGCCAAACAAAAGCAGGAGCTGATCAAGAAGGCGCAGGAGCTGACAACACAGGAAGATAACAAGCTGGCTATGGATGAAGCCAAGCGCCTACAGCAAGAATGGAAGACGATAGGCCCCACCACCTACAGAGAAGACAACAAGTATTGGCAAGACTTTAGAGCAGCCTGCGATACAATCTTTAGCAAACGCAGTCAGGCTGGCAACGGGTTCAAGCAAGACCTGAAGAAAGTCGAAGCCCGCCTTAATCAGATTCTCAGTGAGCTAGAGAAAATTTCCAAGAAAAGCGATGCTGAATTTCGCGAGTCTAAAGCAGCCTACCAAGACCTGGCTCAAGAATTTTCGAACTCGCTTGACCCGCGCATCAAATCACAACGCAAGCGCTTACTAGAGCTGTTTAATTCCAGCAAGCGGCTGATTGATTCCAGGTTTAGGGCTCTGCCAGACAAACGTCAACAGGCAACACAACAGCTACTTCTAGACAAGACAGAGCGCTTGAAAGCGCTTGAGAACTCTCTGTTTAACGAGGGCGATGCAGAAAAATTTACTGTTCTGCAGCAGGCTTTCGACAAAGATAGCTGGAGCGAAATCGGTAAGAGCGGAAATGCTGAAGCCGATGAAGTGCTGCTGAATCGACTAAACTCCGTAGTTTCCGCTGCGTCCAAAACTGAGCTAATGCAGCTATGCCAAAAATGCGAAGATGAGTTTAGAGAACTGTGCATACAGGCAGAGATTCGAGCAAACGTAGACTCCCCTGCTGAAGATAAAGCACTGCGGATGAAGTACCAGTTAGAACAGCTAAAAAGCGGATTTGGTCAGGCAAAGCCGGATCCAAAACAAAATCTGAAATACGCGATGACAACTGAATTTCGATCCTACGCAATGGGCCCCATAAGTGATGCTGCGCGAGAACAGTTCAAAGATCGTCTAGGCCAGGTTTTACAAAAACTACGCTAGAGACTGCATTCGGTAGTAACTAATCACTGGATTTGCATAACTTAGCAAATAGTGACGGTGCAGCCTCGAGTCCACTTGCTTGTACCTATTCATAAACACTTCCCGAGACTGCTCTGCTATTACTGGAATTGCAATATCGAGCTCTGCAACGCCCTCTGGTAACAACCCTTCATCTTTAAGTATTTCCAAAGCGATGAAATTACTATCACGTAGTTTATAGTTAGCCAGTATTTGTTTGTCGATACTCGCTGCTATGACATCTGGGTCGTCACTCTCGTACTGAATCTCGGTCCCAAAGGCTACGTGCACAGCTCCTTTATAACCGATCATGCCAGCAACTATACTCTCGATGTCACTTTTTTCAGTCTTGGTAAACGCACCCGTAGTTTCGATCTGATAGAGTTCTTCTGCCTTAAGCACATCACAGGCATCATACTCGTAAGATATTGAAACCGGCACTATATGCAGTTTTCCCAAGCTTTCGCTCAACGGTTTCTTGCGTTGATACATGGCTAGCATTTTAAGAAGTGCGGCTTCGGTCTTATCGACTCCGTTTTTGGCTCGACCTTCGCGCTGAGCTATCCAAACATGACTGTGTTGCTCGATACAATACTGCATATATTCTGAGAGCAGAGTTAGGCCCTGCAATAGCTCTCTTCCTTTTAGCGATCTGCGCACAATGAAACTCTTATTCAGTCGCATTAAGTCCGATACAAAAGGCTTCTTAAGCAAATTATCGCCGGTCGCTATCTGTACTGTCTGATTTCCTGCGTGATACAACATGTAATTAACAAAGGCAGGATCCATCGTGATATCACGATGATTGCTAATAAAAAGATAGCTCCTCTCACTATCCAGGTTCTCTAAGCCCGAGTGGGTCAAGCTTGTAGTAGTGTCTTCGATCATCTTGTACATGTAGCCAGCTATAACATCTTGCATGCTGGCCACATCATGTACAGATGCAACCTGGCCCTTAAGCCTGTTTCTGGCAAGCAGCCGCATCACGCCGGGAAAAAGGCGTGACAATCTTGGCGCATAGAAACTGGCTATACTGGAAAGAAATTCTGGGTCGGTAATCAGTCGATCTAAGACAGGGCGAATCTCATCATCGTGATAGGGTCGTATCGATTTAAATTTATCCATTTTTATTCTTTTTTATCAACAGCTTATGGATTCTTGGCAGCCTATGCAGGCCGACTTTCGGTGTCGGATTCTATCCGCTTTGGAGCCCCATTGCACCTGCTCAAACGGCGCCTAGCTCCCAGCCTTTTCTTCGAAATCAGTGACCGCAGCCACGTACTCGTCGAGCTTCATAAATAACGCCTCATTCTGACCATCCGCTCTTTCTCTAGCCTGCGCATAGCCTTCCTCAAACGCGGCAAGCGCATCAGGGGAGGACAATCGCTCCTGTCTGAACTTGTTCCATTCGGCCAGTTCCAAGTCGTTTAGCGTGTCCTTGAAATTACGCGCCCTGTATCGCTGTAACATGGTAGCCAAACGCGTATCTCGGAATGGCAGGTCTAATCGCGCCAGATCTTTTGCAGAGGTGGAGCGAATCATCGCCATCAAACTCTTATCAGACTCTGAGAAAAAACCGCCACTGTAAATCATGTAGTCCGGATCCAGCTCCCCTCGCCCCACCTCCTCTGTGAATACCTCCGCGACCTTGTCAACAAGGCCCTGATTATTCTGCAGCATACTCCAGTGCGTGCGGCATTTATCCAGATCCACACCGAATTCTTCTGCACGCTCAGCCGGCAAGACCGCTGGAGAGGCAATCACTGGACACTTGTTTATATGTAACGTCTTAAGCGGAATACGCTCCACTCCCTGGGCCATATCTTCACGGGCGGTAAAGATTCTCTCTCGTATCTCAGCAACTGTTAACTCAGCCCAGCTATCCGGATCGACGCGCAGATCATAAACGATGATTCCATTGTTATTGGTTGGATGTGGGCAGATAGGCATGACTAGCGCAAGACAACCTTGAACAGCCGGATACATCATGGAAACATGCAGCACCGGCTTCCTAGTCATCATGTCTATTTCAGATTGCACAGCCCTCTTGTTACGCAGCTTATAGACATACTCATATAGCTTGGGTTGTTGCTGCCGCACTAGTTTTGCCATCTCTATGGTGGCAATTACATCGGAAAGCGCGTCGTGAGCATCGGCATGCTCGATCCCATTGGCCGCGGTTAGCTGTTCCAGTCTGAAACTGGTGCTGCCATCTTCCCGCTGCGGCCACACAATGCCCTCTGAGCGGGTCGCTGCACAGAGCCGCAGCATATCGATAATATCCCAGCGAGAATTTCCATTCTTCCATTCCCGCTCGTAGGGATCGTAGAAATTTCTATACAGCAGCTGTCTCGTCAACTCATCGTCAAAACGGATGCTGTTGTACCCTGCAACACAGGTACCTGGCTGAGAGAATTCTCTCTCAATTCGCTGAATAAACTCAGATTCACAAACACCTTCCTGCAATGCCTTCTGCGGAGAGATCCCCGTTATCAGACAAGCCATAGGATCTGGCAAGAAGTCATCAGCGGGCTTACAGTAGAATACTAAAGGTTCGGAAATGATGTTCAAGTCCTCATCCGTTCGAATTCCCGCAAACTGGGAGGCACGCGTTCGGCGTGGGTCTCTCCCAAAAGTTTCGAAGTCATACCAATAGATTGAATTTCCTGACATCTCGCTACTCTATTCTTATTTGGGCCTAGACGCTGCCGCCACACGCGCTACCTGATTAGGCATGATTATAGCGACTTCTGCCCACTGCGTATGGCAATAATTCAGCGCACTGCCGGATTGGCAATATCTACTTAGCAATTCCTTCTAAACGCCCATCTGTAGTAGTATCCCTATCGTTTGACTGGTAATTTTGATTGCAGGGGGCTTAGATACCTACAGCAGATCAAATTGCGGTATCTCCGCGCAATTTTGACCAGTCGCTAAACATACATAGAAACAACAATAGAGCTCAGCAAGCATGGATTTTCGAGGCGCACATATACTCAGCGTAAAGCAGTTCGAACGGTCTGATGTGGATCGAATCTTCGAAGTAGCCGATACCATGATCCCCTATGCCCGAAGAGAGAAGATTACAAAAGCCCTACAGGGTGCAATCTTAGGCAATATGTTCTTTGAGCCTAGCACGCGAACTCGAGTTAGCTTTGGTTGCTCCTTCAACCTCCTGGGTGGGCAGGTGCGAGAAACAACCGATGTAAAAACCTCCTCGATTTCCAAAGGCGAATCTCTTTATGATACGGCAAGAGTCATTAGCGGATATAGCGATGTTATTGTCATGCGACATCCGCAAGTCGGCTCGGTTAGCGAGTTTGCCAAGGCTAGCAGGGTTCCTGTAATTAATGGGGGCGACGGCCCGAACGAACATCCGTCTCAGGCTCTATTAGACCTCTACACCATCAAGAAGGAACTTCTGTCCAATAATCGTCAAATAGATGGCATGCATATAGCCATGATCGGGGATCTGAAGCATGGACGAACTGTCCACTCCCTCTCACAAGTATTGTCACTGTATAACAATATAACCTTCAAGCTGATCTCCCCTGCCGAACTTAAGATGCCCGCGCAGATCGTCTCCGAGTTAAAGATTGCTGGGCATAAGGTTATCGAGACCGAAGATATGGAGGCTGGCCTGAATGACATAGACACGGTCTATCTCACTCGCATACAGGAAGAACGTTTTACCACTAAACTTGAAGCTGATATCTATCGAGGCCGATTTAGATTAAATCAATCCATCTATACCCGTTACTGCCAACCCAATACGGTAATAATGCATCCGCTACCTCGAGACTCACGAGAGGAAGCGAACGAACTAGACAATGATCTCAACCAACATCCCAGCCTCGCCATTTTCCGTCAGACCGACAACGGCGTTCTGGTGCGCATGGCCTTGTTCGCGCTGGTACTGGATGTTGCTGCAAAAGTAGACGATACGGCCAGTGATGTAGGCTGGTACACCCAAGGCAGATTCTAATAATCCAACACCAAGATTCACAGAATAAAACAGGCTCAATAGCAGGAATACGATTATGGGTTTCAACGACTTACTCAAAATGATGATTGAAAAAGAAGGCTCGGACTTGTTTCTAACTACAGGTGCACCGCCTAGCATGAAAGCATTCGGTAAGCTGTCGCCACTGGTCGAAAAAAGTTGCCTGAAGGCATGGTTAAGAAGATCGCCTACCAGATAATGAACGCGGAACAGATAGAGCAATTTGAAAAAAGCCCGGAAATGAACATGGCAATATCGGATCCGGATATAGGCCGTTTTCGAGTGAATATTTTCCAGCAGCGTGGTGAGATAGCAATTGTAGCGCGTAATATTAAAACTGAAATCCCCAGCGCCGCCTCTTTAGGTCTACCGCCGATCCTGAACGACCTGATCATGCAGAAAAACGGTATTGTTCTATTTGTCGGCGGCACCGGCTCGGGAAAATCTACATCATTGGCAGCCCTGATTGATCACCGCAACAAAAATAGCGATGGCCACATAATAACAATCGAAGGCCCTGTCGAATTTATTCACCCACACCAAAAATCAATTATTAATCAACGTGAAGTTGGCGTTGATACGAATAGCTATGAAGAAGCACTGCAGAATACGCTCAGACAGGCGCCGGATGTAATTCTTATCGGTGAGATTCGCAGCCGAGAGACTATGGAGCACGCATTATCATTCGCTGAGACAGGTCACCTTTGTCTTTCTACACTACACGCAAATAATGCAAACCAGGCTTTGGACCGCATCATTAACTTCTTTCCAGAAGAGCGACACAAGCAACTCTTCCTGGATCTATCTCTGAACCTGCAGGGCTTCGTATCACAACGCCTAATTCCCACCCCCGACGGCAAGCGTGCTGCAGCCTTCGAGATATTGCTAGGCACGCCACGAGTCTGCGACCTTATCAAGCAAGGCGAGGTCATGGAGCTTAAGGAAGTTATGGAGAAGAGCGAACAGCAAGGTATGAAGACTTTCGACTCGGCGCTCTACGATCTCTTTAAGAGCGGCAAGATCAGCTATGAAGAAGCCTTGAAGAATGCCGACTCCAAGAACAACTTGCGGCTGCGTATTCAGTTATCCGAAGGCAAGGGCGCCGACCAGACCGATATCGACGATAATGAAGACATAGGCGGTTTGTCGCTTGTACAGGCGGACGACGAAAACGATAAATTCTTTTAAACTGGACACCCTATTTAACCATGCTTGATTATTTCGACTACAAAAAACTCGACGCCATTGCTGCCGCTGAAGGAATCCGAAAAAAAGATTTTACCAGCGCAGAACTGACGGAAGCATCGATTAGTCGCTCTATCGAGATCAACCCCAGCATAAACGCTATCGTGATTGAGAACTTCGAGCATGCTCTAGTGCAGGCTAGGGAATTAGATGAGCACCCTGCCCTATTTGAGAAAAGCAGGGTCGCCGGGCTTCCGTTCTTAATTAAAGACCTCACCGAGGTTAAAGGCCTGGGGACGAGTTATGGCAGCAGCCTCTTTGAGAATTATATCTCGAACAAGCATTCCAACATCGTTGCAAAGTATGTTGAAGCTGGCCTGCCCATAATCGGAAAAACCAACACACCGGAATTTGGACTGACGCTTACTACCGAGTCAGCAGCCAATGGACCCTGTCGCAACCCCTGGAATCTACGCTATTCCACCGGGGGCTCCAGCGGCGGCGCGGTGGCTGCGGTGGCGGCTGGTATAGTCCCTGTAGCACACGCCAGTGACGGAGGTGGGTCAATACGTATTCCCGCCTCTTGCTGTGGCCTGTTTGGCCTTAAGCCCAGTCGCGGCCTAACGGCAATCGAGAATACACATGCCGAGTCCTGGGAAGGCATGAGCGTGGGACACGTGGTCAGCCGCAGTGTGCGCGATAGTGCCGCGTTCCTCGACGTCGTCAAATTACATAGCCCTCATTTATATCCTTTGCCAGGCAGCCCAGATTCCTTCTTTGATACCCTGGCAGAAGGTCACTCTGACGGAGAGAAACTGCGTATTGCTGTGCAGTATGAGCACCCTACCGGCGAAACTATCGACGAAGAGTGCCTGCTGGCGGTGCAACTGGCAGCAAGACTCTGCGAGTCTCTGGGACACCACGTAGAAGAAGCTGCGCATCCGGTTGATCATGCCATTGCCGGCAAATCCATGTCGCGCCTGATTAATACCTTCATCTATAAGTCTGTGGCAAAGCGCGCAGAGACTTTACAACTAGAATTGAAGGACTGCCCTCTCGAGACCTCGACTCTGGCCATGGCCTCACGCGGAGCCGCGGTTAGCGCCGTCGATTATCTGCAGGCCAGAGAAAGCCTGCTTGCTGCAGAACGGCAGATGCGAGACTTTCATCAGCAATATGACGTCATTATTCAACCGGTATTGAACAAGGTTCCTGCAAAACTGGGCTGGCTGGATATGAATAGCGAAGATTTGGCAAGCTACGGTGGCAGATTCAAGTCCTATAGCGGAATTACCGCTCTCGCCAACGGTACCGGCCAGCCATCCATGTCTGTCCCTATGGCGATAACAGCAGAGAACCTGCCGATCGGCGCCATGTTTACTGCCGCCTGGGGTAATGACGCAGTATTACTGAGACTGGCCGCTGCTCTAGAAATGGCCGCCCCCTGGACTGGCTTGGCTAAGGCGGCGTCCTAGGCAGAGCTTGCTAATGTTCACAGCTTGTTAGAGGCTGGAGACTGCTCGCAGATGCTGTCACAATTCATGACGCACAGGGCTGTGAAGCTGTTTTATAATTACTGATAGTGAAATCATAAATAATTTTTTTATCTATATATAACAATATATTAATTAGCATAGTTAATATGTTACTTGATATGGAGACAAGGTATGAAACCGCGACTTTCTTTAGTATCTGTTCTTTCAGCCAGCCTTACGCTCAGCCTGGCTAGCGCTAGTTTTGGGCAAGAATTTCAGACACCCTATACCGAATGGGGCGTACCCGATCTGCAAGGGAACTGGAAGAACGCCACAGTAATGCCCTTCGAGCGACCTAGCGAATTAGGCACAAAGCAAGCCTATACCGAAGAGGAAGCCATGCTTTTGGAAAAACAGGCTCAGCAAGCGGTAGAAGAAGACAACGAGCCCTTAGACCCCAATCGCCCCGCTCCCGCACTCGAAGCCCTGCCCCCGGTGGGTAACTACGACCTATTCTGGACAGATCGCGGCATGTTCCTGCCTACTATAGACGGCGAATTTCGCACATCGGCCATCATCGATCCACCGAATGGCCGCATACCCGAGCGAGTAGCGGGATTCAGAGAAAGAATGCAGGAGTTACGTGCGAATCGACCTGATAGAAATGCAGGCCCGGAAGGACGCGGTCTGGGAGAGCGCTGCCTGGTAGCCTTCGGCAACTCATCGGGGCCGGTTATGACCCCGGTAATGTATAACAGCCATATGCAGATCGTGCAGTCACCCGGGTATGTAAATATCATCGTCGAAATGGCTCACGACGCAAGAATCATCAAGATCGCCGACGAAAGAAACCCAGCCGGTGAAGTGCACCAGAAGTGGATGGGTGATTCTATTGGGCGCTGGGAAGGCGACACGCTAGTGGTAGAGACCAAGAATTACAATCCCTGGATCACTTATCGCGGAGCACCTACTGAGAACCTAACCGTTATAGAAACTTTCAAGCGCGGCGCGAACAACAAAATTATCTACGGCTTTACCGTAGATGACCCTACTGTGTATAGCGCACAGTGGTCAGGCGCCTACCCTCTCTCACGCATAGATGAGCCCGTATACGAATATGCCTGCCACGAAGGAAACTACGGCATCATCGGCATACTCGCCGGCGCTAGGAGACTAGAGGCTATGGAAAGAGAAGGTATTGAGCGCGCTATAGAACAGTAGCGAGACGACTCAGAGATAAAACAGGGAAAACATAGAAGCAAGAAAAAAGGTAGCTGCAGCTACCTTTTTTTCGACTCTTTTTACTTCACCGGAATGTAAATACCGACGGCCTAATTTTGATATCTTACCGCGGTAACCTCAGCCATGACTGCGATCGCGATCTCGGCCGGGGTCTTACTGTTAATTTGAAAGCCTATTGGCGCGTGCAGACGAGAAATTTCTTTGTCATTTAAACCTAACTCGGGCAACCTTTCGCGTCTTGCCGCCGAAGTTTTTATCGAACCCATCGCGCCAATATAAAAAGCATTCGTCTTCAATGCTTCCATCAATGCCATATCATCCACTCTTGGGTCATGAGCCAACGCTATAATACCGCTATAGGGGTTGCTAAATCGCTCGCGCACGACATCATCAGGTAGTTGCGCAGTAGTCTCAACACCCGGCACATGCCAATTATCCAAATAATTCGGCCGCGGATCACAGAGAGTTACATCGTATTCGAGAGCTATCGCCATCTCGGCTACAAATTTCGCCACATCTCCCGCACCTAAAATTAGCAAACGGTACATTGGACTAAGGCTATGGGTCATCCGCGAGCCTTCGATCACAACCGCATCCTCGCTACTTTCTGCCGCAGCCGAAATCACGCCGTTATTCAGGTCGACAATACGACTCACTCGATTGTGATTTTCTAAATCCACTGCCAATCTTTGAAAAACGTCGATATTCACTTTGGTGCTATCTATGTACTCCAGAAGAACATGTAACTGTCCACCGCAGGGAAGTTTAAGCCGCGCCTGCTCTTCAGCTGTCACTCCGTACTTTACAAGAAAGGGCTTTGACTCGCCGTCGTATTGCGTCTTTAGACTGCCGTCCCGGAGCTGCTCCAAGAAGTCTTCTTCGATACATCCGCCCGAAATCGAGCCCACCAACTCACCATCCATGGTGCAAGCCATCATGGCACCAATAGGACGGGGGGAAGACCCCCAAGTTTTCATTATCGTACATAACCACACTGCTCTGCCGCTATGTAACCATTGCTGAACGTGAGAAATTATCTGTTGCTGACTGCTCTGCATACACTCAATTCTTAATAAAGGATCAATGGGCTGGAAACGCTAAACTACTCTGTCTTTCCATTTCCCGCGCCTAAACGCAAGGTAGCTTACTATACCAGTGAGGATATCCGACGCAAACACCGCCCAGAAAACACCCACAGGCCCAAACTCCAAAATCAGCGCCAGAAAATAGGCCAGAGGCACCTGCACGACCCAGAAGCAGAATATATTAATCCAGGTCGGCGTCATCGTATCCCCAGCACCATTGAAGGCCTGAATAATTGCCATCCCTGCACCCCATGCAATAAATGCAGCCGCAAATATAGTAAGACACTGCACCGCATAGTCGATGACGACAGGCTCCTCCGTAAACAGGCTAACTATTGATCGAGTAAACAGAAGCATCACTAGTGACGCAAACCCCATATACACAGCATTGTATTTTACGATCTGCCAGACAGATTCCTCTGCGCGCACCGGTAAGCCCGCACCCAGATTCTGACCAACTAAGGTGGCTGCCGCATTACTCAAGCCCCAGGCAGGTAGAATGCTAAACATGACGATACGCACCGCAATCGTATAGCCGGCAACCGCCTCACTGCCGAAACCCGAGACTATCTGCATCAGAAATATCCAACTGGCGGTGGATACCAGGAACTGGGAAACACCCCCAATAGAGATTCGGATGATAGAAAAAACCACGTCTAGCTGAAGTCGCAGATTGGTGATATGCAATCGAATTCTTCCACCATCCCCACAGAGATAGTAGAGCCCGTATAGCACACCAATACCTCGGCCGATGTTGGTGGCAATCGCCGCCCCATTAAATCCCAATTCGGGAAACGGGCCGTAACCGTAGATCAAACACGGGTCGAGTACTATATTGATACAATTCGCCAGAGTAAGCGCGCGCATAGCAAGACTCGCATCCCCCGCCCCACGAAATATCGCGTTAATCAAAAACAGGAAGACAATCGTAAAACTGCTGCCAAACATAATTCTCGTATAGGTCTCTCCTGTTTCCAGCACCACCTCGTCGGCACCCATCAGCAGCAGAATGTTTCGCGCAAAGAAAATTCCAACCAGACCCACCAGCACTGAAATAATGAGGCCGACCCAGATCGCCTGTCCTGCTGCGAGCGAAGCTGCCGCCGGCTCTTTCTCACCAATACGTCTGGCGATCAAAGCCGTGGTAGCCATACTCAGCCCTATAGCCACGGCATACAGCAGTGTAATCATAGCCTCAGTTAAACCCACGGTCGCCACGGCAGCGGTTCCCAAACCAGCGACAAAGAAAATATCTACGACAGCAAAAACCGACTCCATCGCCATCTCTAGAATCATTGGTATAGCCAACAGCAGCGTCACACGACCGATAGAGCCCTGTGTATAGTCAATACCGCCATCGCCAGCCATCGCCTGTTTAAAAAGTCCCCATCCGCTTTCTAATTTTTTTAATAGCATTCAAATTTCCATAGAACAAAGTAGTCGGCGTCACAAATATATATGCAACGAGAGCATAAGAGGAGCTGAAGGAGTAACGCGGACAGACCACGTCAACAGTTTAGCAGATCGCTACAAACTGGCTACAAAACTGCCAAAAGCGCGAGAGAAACAGGAGCGACGAGCGGCCACAATAAGCGATGCTGTCAATACGAAGAACTGCATACGGGATATATCGGTATTATCTGCACTATCTATCTATGCAGCACTAGCAAACACGCAATTTAAGTGTCAGGCCTTAGCCCTGAGGAGAATAAAAGACTTCATTGAATACCTAGAAAAAGAACTGGCATTATACAACCCTCCCGGGAGATCCTCACGGCCATAATTTAGGTATCCAAGTCCGCCTAAGGACGCCATAAAGATACTCTAAAATTCGATACTGAGAATCAGAAGGTCCGCAGCCAGCGACAGACACTTTGTGAATTCATCTGGCGCCATAATGAATGCCTTGAAGTTCTTGATTCTGCTCCCAAACTAATCGACGACTCTATCGCTTGCTTTTCGAGCTTGCAATACCGCGGATTGTTGTTGCACCCAGGGAGTCAAAATTCGTCGTGCCATTTCTCCAGCCGCACTCTTATCTATCATCGCGCTCATATGCGCAGCGCTACGACTGGTTGTATTCGAATACGTTTCTATACCCTGCTCTGTTTCTTCCATTACATAAGTCGAGAGCCCCGAAGTAAGGTTGTTGAGTGCAAGCTGGCCAGCGACGCTTTCACTGTGACGCGCCAGGGTCGTAACAGTCTTACGCGAACGACTGACTTCAACGGGCGGGCTATAAAATTCTCTCACAGGATTGCTGGAAATTTCTGCGTAGTCACGATCATCAAGTGGAGCGCATCGTGAAAACGCCTTCTCCCGCTCCAGCTTATTGCATTTGTAGCTGTAGAACTGAGAAGTCTCAGAAAGTTGAACATTGCTCAATACACGCTGTACCGATTCCGCCGAGGGCAGTGCAATTATTTCAGAAGGCAATGATGGCGCTACTATTTCTGTTTCGGCAACAATCGGACGATCCAACTCCGAACCTGGCGGCGGCGCCTCAGACACAAGAGCCGGCATGGAAACACTTTGATCCAGAGAGTCTGCTTGCGCAGGCTCGGGGACGGAAGCTTCCTCTTCCTGACCAAGCAAGGGGTTGGATGAAACAAAGTCTATCCGCAATACAGTGGGCTGCGCCTCTTCAACAACATCAATCTCGCCTGCCACAAACAAGAAGAGCGTTGCCGCCAAAGCGAAATGAAACGATGCAGAGATCGCGAAACTGAGCTGCAGACTTCGAGAGCTGCTAACTTTTTGCGATGACCGAACCAGGAGAGTCTTATCATTGCTAATAGCACTGAGGTCAGCTCGGGAAAGCTTGCCCAGGGTTGTGTCATCGGCAAAGCTCATCTACTCGCTCTTATTTTGTCTGCACCTGCGAAACCAGTTATCTGTTGTGCCTAATAAGTAGAGCACCTAACAATCTAGACATGAGCTCGTGTCTAAAGTTCCTCGGCATGCCACTAACCGGCCTAGGAAAAGTTGAAGCCTGGCCCCGCCCTCTCCTTCTCCAGCCCTAATAGAAATTGCTTGGTCTCGATGCCGCCGCCGAATCCAGTTAGCTTGCCCGAACTACCGATGACTCGGTGACAGGGAATAATTACCGGAATTGGGTTCACTCCATTTGCAGCTCCCACCGCTCTCGACGCCTTCGGCTTGCCTATATGAGCCGCTAGCTGACCATAACTCCAGGTTTCACCATAGGGAATCTCCCTCAACGCCCGCCAGACCGATTCCTGAAAGGACGTGCCAACAGGCTGAAGTGGCAGATCAAACTGCACAAGCTCTCCAGCAAAATAACTATCCAACTGCCGGCAGACTTCTTTGAACGGGCTGGCATCGAGCGCCCAATCGACATCATGGCGTCGCTGCATTTTTCCACTGGGAAAACCCAATAGAGCAAGTAGCTCGCCATCGCCTGCCAATAGCAGCTCGCCAATCGGGGTATTGTGATAGTGGTAGTATGTGGCCATGTTAATTACCTTCTAATTACAAGCTAGGGTGAATTTTCCCCAGGTGTTATTTAGTTTTACGCATAGTTTGTTGATAGTGCTTCCACAGGAGGATCACAGCATAAGCGCGCCAAGGGCGCCAGATCTCAGCCCTGCTTAACAAAGCCTTTGGCGAGAGTGTCTCCTGATTGCTGGCAGCGGCGCGGCGCAGAATGAGATCGGAATAAGGAAAGGCATCTGGGTCACTCAATACACGCAATGCTATATAGTGCGCCGTCCAATCGCCGATTCCTTTTATCTCACAGACTCGCGCTACGAATTCGTCTGTTTCCTCCGCGCCAGTAAAATCTATCTCTTTGTGTTCAACCTTTACAGCCATAGCTTTGATTGCTGCTATTCGCTGCCCCACGATACCCAGCCCATCCAGGTCTGCATGGCCAAGCGTCTTAGCCGAGGGAAAGATGCGGTTTAACTGCGCAGACGAACAGCTATAACTCTCGCCATGCCTCTCGGCCACCCTGCCCGCCAGAGTCGTCGCTGCCTTCACGGTTACTTGCTGCCCCAAAATCGCTCTTACCGTTACTTCCAGGCCATCCCAGCAACCGGTAACACGCGTGCCCGGGTTTTTTTCAATGATTTTTTTCAACAAGGGGTCGCAGCTTAGGAAACGCTCTATCTCTTCGCTGTCCGCCTTCAAATCGAACAGTAGACGAACCTTTTCAACGATGTGATAGAGATAGCGCGTATCAGGAAAGTTTATATGCAGAATCGCCGCGTGCTCCTTCTCCGAGAACACGACGCAGATATCACCCACGCTTTCGCCTATGGCTATTGTTCGAGCGTAGGCATTGCGCTGCAAATCGATATATTCCACACCGGGAATCTTGCGGTAGTCCAGATACGCCAGCATCGATGGCCAGTCCAAGGGGGGACGATAGGCTAATCGAACTTGAATACTCTCACCCTGTAACTGCTTTGAACCCTGCCTGCCCTTGCGCAATTGCTTCGGAGTTCTTGCATAGGTTGACTGAAATACCGCGTTGAAGCGACGCAGGCTGCCAAATCCGGCAGCGAAGCAGACCTGGGCCAGAGGCAAGTTCGTTTCATCAAGAAGCTTTTTCGCAAAGTGCAGCCTCTGCGTCTGCGCAACGGCGACCGGAGAGGCTCCAACATGCTGCTGAAACAGCCTGCTCAGCTGCCGGGAACCTATTGATAACTGCCCTGCCAAGGCTTCTACCGAGCTGCCGTCCAGATTACCCCGCGCAATCAGATGCAGGGCCTTTGACACCTTGTAGGGAGCGCCGATCCACGCAGGCGTGCCTGGCGAAGACTCCGGGCGGCAGCGCAGGCAAGGCCGAAAGCCAGCCTCGGCGGCGCCTGCGGCGCTGCGATACAGCTGCACATTCTCTCTCTTGGGAATGCGAACCGGACACACAGGGCGACAGTAGATGCCTGTGGTCAGCACAGCCACGAAGAAACGCCCATCGAAGCGAGGATCGCGACTCTGGCGCGCATTTTCATATTGATCATTGTCAGGCAAGGCTGTCATTACGATACCGACTGAAGCTCCACTGAGAACTCATGGCCTGCCGAGGCAGAACCGCTTATCAATAGCCGCTAGCATACTCTATCTCGCAATAATTACTGGCCGTTTTCGGACGTAACCATCGACAAATAGTAGATGGTAATTATTTAATGTAAATAATTATATAAACTTAATAACCTATTGTTATATAACATATATCTATTTTCTAATATTAATAAATATTAACAGTGAGCCAGCGAACGTCGCACATCTAGAATTGACGAAGCTACAACCTCCTGACAGCTTTGCGCCTGGCACAACCATGACCCCTGCAAGCCTCGGCTGGCAAGAGGCTAGCGTACTTGCGCTTCGTTTGTGCCGAAAAAAACATGCTCCGACCCGCTGTCGATTGTTGTGCTTGCTGCCCAAACCGCTGAGATTGCCCTTTTCTGTACAAGTCGCTATAGATTAGAGACTGTGGCCAGCAAAGGAGAATGCGATGATCTCCCTGCTGGTGTATATTAGCCGCCTCTTGAGCCTTGCAGAGCATTAAATTGCTCAGCCATTGCGCTCACAACCGGCGCAGCAAGCCTAATAAATCAAAGATAAATGTAGTTGGTATATTGATGAATAACAAAGACTTAAGAAAATATTCTAAACTAGTAGTTGATGGTGTTGAGCAAGCCCCTAGCCGTTCCATGTTACGCGCCGTTGGCTTCGAAGACGCCGACTTCAAGAAGCCACAGGTCGGTATCGCCTCAACTTGGAGCATGGTCACGCCGTGCAATATGCATATCAACAAACTGGCCGAAGATGTCAACGAAGCAGCCGACGCCGCCGGCGGCAAGGGCATCATCTACAACTGTATAACCATCTCAGATGGCATATCCATGGGCACAGAAGGTATGAAGTACTCTCTGGTCTCCCGCGAAGTCATCGCAGACTCTGTTGAAACCGTGTCCGGATGTATGGGGCACGACGGCATCATCACAATAGGGGGCTGCGACAAGAACATGCCCGGGCTGTTAATGGGCATGTCCAGGCTAAATCGCCCCTCGATATTCATCTACGGGGGCACCATACAACCGGGCCCAAATCACACCAACATCGTGTCTGTGTTCGAGGCCGTGGGCGAGCATGCCGCTGGCAAAGTGTCGGATATTGAACTGAAGAACATTGAGGAAACGGCTATCCCAGGCCCTGGTTCCTGCGGCGGCATGTATACGGCGAACACCATGGCCTCTGCTATAGAAGCTCTGGGCATGAGCCTACCCAATAGCTCAGCGCAGGATGCAATCTCTCAGGAAAAGGTCAATGACTGCAAGAACGCGGGCGAGGCGATCATGCACCTTATTGAGCACGACATAAAACCCTCGGATATTATGACCCGCTCAGCCTTTGAGAACGCCATTAAGGTCGTTATTGCCTTAGGCGGATCCACCAATGCCGTACTCCATTTGCTCGCAATGGCCTATACCATGGGAGTTGAGCTAGAGCTGGATGACTTCACTATAATAGGCAAGAAAACCCCAATGCTCGCGGACCTCAAACCGAGCGGCAAATACCTGATGTCGGAACTCATCAAGATTGGCGGTATTCAGCCTCTAATGAAGCGCATGCTAGAAGCCGGCATGCTCGATGGCAGCTGTATGACCGTGACAGGCAAGACGATGGCAGAAAACCTCGCCTCCGTTGCCCCCTATCCTGAAGGCCAAGACATCATTCGGCCCTTCGACAATCCTATTAAGAAAGACAGCCATCTTGTTATATTAAAAGGAAATTTAGCACCTACTGGTGCAGTGGCAAAGATCACCGGGAAGGAAGGTCTGAGCTTTACAGGAAGCGCTAGAGTCTATGAGTCCGAAGAGGATTGCCTAGCGGGCGTACTAGACGGCACCGTGGTGAAAGGTGATGTTCTGGTCATTCGCTTCGAGGGACCAAAGGGCGCTCCCGGTATGCGCGAGATGCTGAGCCCGACCTCCGCCATCATGGGCAAAGGCCTGGGCGAGGACATCGCTCTGATCACCGACGGCAGGTTCTCTGGCGGCAGTCACGGCTTCGTAGTGGGCCATGTGACACCAGAGGCTATAGAAGGCGGGCCGATTGCGATCGTGGAGACTGGCGACAGAATCTCAATTGACGCGGAAACCAACGAGGTCAAACTAGATCTTAGCGACGAGGAAATCGCAGCAAGACTGGCGAAATGGAAAAAGCCTGCAGCCCGCTATACGCGCGGCGTGCTGGCGAAGTTCGCAGCGTCAGTAGCCTCAGCCTCAGAAGGCGCGGTAACGGATAAGTACCTTTAGCCGATAACCCATCTGACCAAAATAAGAACAATAAAGGTCCTAAATTGCCCGATTATTTCACCAGCATTGGCACCCTGCTAGACGGTAGTTTCCTGCAGTCGGGTGCGCTCTGGGCCCTGAGCACGATTCCAGGGTTCCCGCCCATAATTCAGACCGTGCATATCCTCGGAATCGCCGTGGTGATGGGCAGCGTGGTGATACTCAATCTGCGCATTCTGGGACTAGCCGTCCCTAGTCAGAATATTACTGAGATGACCCACAGATTAATGCCCTGGCTGTGGTGGGCCCTGGCATCGAATCTCGTTTCAGGCGCCTTCTTTCTATTTGGCCGCCCCCTCAGGTATTTCAACAACCCTATATTCGGCTGGAAGGTGAGCTTTCTTGTCTGTGCGATGCTGCTGACTCTATTCTTTCACCTGATGAGCCGGCGCGAGGAAGCCTATTGGGAATTAAGCTCAAAACGCCTCTGGAGCGCGAGAGCCGTCGCACTCTTGTCTCTTATGTCTTGGCTTATGGTGGCCATGGCTGGACGCTGGATCGCTTACCTAGAATACATCTACTACCCTGCTTAGGAAGCCGCTGAAATGCCCAACCATAAAAAATTTACTCTAAAAAGGCAGCTAAAACTACAGACTCTTCTTATTCTGGGACTCTTGACGCTCTCTCCCGCTACTTTTGCGGGCGAGTACAGTGATGCGCTTTCTGATTGTCTGCTACGGTCCACCACGGAGGAGGGCAAACATAGCTTGGTCAAATGGATGTTTGCCGCGATGGCACTACATCCTGCTTTCGCAGAAATAGCCGATGTTTCACTATCTGCCCGCGAGCAGGCCAATCGGCAAATGGCAGAATTGCTTATTGACCTGCTTGGCACTCGTTGTTTCAACGAAACACGACTTGCTCTGAGCAACGAAGGGGCACTCGCTCTACAAACCAGTTTTACCGTGCTCGGACAGGTCGCTGCAACAAATCTATTTTCCGAACCCAATGTGGCTGCCGGGCTCGCTAGCCTTGAAACTTATATTAATGCTGAAGATCTAGAGCGAAGCCTGGAGATAGGGCAGTAAAATTGAACCTAATTAAATTCGTGATAAACCGAATGGGAAGAAACTGGTAACAGGAATGGGATTTCTAAACTCACCCAAGTGGATCGACGTAGAGAACTGGTCACTATCCTGGACGATAGGGGGAACCTGGTGGTTCCCGTTTCTAGAATCTATTCATGTGATTGCAGCGGCCTTTGTAGTCGGATCCATACTGATGGTGGATTTGAGGCTGCTCGGATTCGCGGCAGTTAAATACCCTATAAGCACTCTATCAAAAGAACTCGTTCCCTGGACCTGGGGAGCATTTGTGATAGCCACTGTAACGGGGCTTGGCATGTTCATTACGCGCGCGGCTTCCCACGTGGTAAACCCTGCATTTCAGTGGAAGATTGTTCTGCTCGCGCTTGCCGGTCTTAATATGGCATATTTTCACTTCCGCATTTACAAGAATATCGCTCAATGGGATGACGCCACTGCAACGCCCACACAGCTCAAAGTCATCGGAAGCCTATCACTTCTCCTGTGGTCAGGCGTAATGCTGGCAGGACGATGGGTTGGTCATATTATTTAATATGGCGGCCAACAGGTTTTAATAAAAAACAGAGCACCTCAGTGAACAGCAAAGATAACCACACAGAACTGGACTTCACGCGAATTAGCGTCTTGTATGCAAATACCAACGCAGGCTACTTTGGCATTGCAACTGGCGTGTTCTTCTTTGCCTAAATCATAAACCAGCTCGCAACGGCGAGCATCGCCTATCCCTAGGCTATCGCAGTTGGTATCGCCTATATTCCCCGAGTTCTTCTTTCCCTGCAGTTTGCAAAGAAACTGAAAAGAAAAGAGATCATCGCAAGCAATATTAAGCCCTGGGAGAACTACTTCTTCTACTGCAGCATCGTACCGTTTCTTTGCTTCTCCAGCGCCGTATTCATCCCCTATGGGGAATTTGAATTCAACGCGCTGCTATTCTATGCCGTGATCGTGATGACACTCATATCGGGAAGCATTCTCTCCTATAGCACCTCTCTGCCCGTTATCTTCCTCTTTATGAGCGCGAGCATGCTTCCCTTGATTACCAAGGCGTTCTGGATGCAAGAACCTCAATTCAACGCCCTAGGCTTGCTGCTGGTCATTGCCTACCTGATCCTGTCTGCCTTGATACCGCGCCAGAACCGATTACTGGTTGAGAACATAATCCTTAGAATCGAAAATGAACATCAGCCTCTGACAGATCCATTAACCGAGTTAGGAAACCGTCGCCGCCTCTATTTGCTGGTAGAAACACTGCTTCCCTCTTCATTGCGTCGCAAGGATCCTTTCAGTGTCGTAATGCTGGATATTGATAATTTTAAGCTGTACAACGATAAGTTCGGCCACAGTGCTGGCGACGATTTGCTCGTAACGATATCCGAAATTCTGAGGGAGTGCTCTAGAGATCAAGACCTGGTCGTGCGCTACGGTGGCGAAGAGTTTCTTTTGGTGCTGCCGTCCACAGGCCTGGATGCCGCAGTGATTCTAGTTGAGCGTATCCGCAGCGCCGTAAAGGAGAAAACTCCTGTTACTTTTAGCGCGGGTATTGCCACACACAGGGAGGACCTCTCTTTCGATCAACTCGTGGAGAAGGCTGATCAATCCCTCTATGTGGCTAAGGCCGAAGGACGTGACCGCTATGTTCTTGCCGATTAAGATCCATTAGATAGCCGCAACGCCTCTATTAAACGCAGATTCTCACTCTTTCCTTAGCTACACCCCGCATCCGCCCTTCATCTCCTTCAAGCTTAATTATCGGGATTGGGTGCACCGCCGCGCTTTCCGATATAGAATTCCCAATATAGCTAACCCCCAACTTCAGCGCGCGGCAGATATGCGCTACATCAAACTCATAATTTAGAAACATCCATGCCCTTGAGGATTGCGAAATGACCCCTTCTTTCACTATAGATACACGCATCATTTCTCGTATATTGATTTTGCTTACCTCCCTAACTCTGTTAGGCGCTTGCGGCGATGTCAGCGAACCGACAACGACCACTGCGCAGCCAGCTTTAATAGAAGCCGCAACCAGTGCCGAAGCGGCACAGACGAATCTGGTTACTAGCGATGTGGAATTTAAATATGAAGCCGACCGCTTCGCCGACATTCGCATGCTACGCTACCAGGTTCCTGGCTTTTCGGACCTAAGTAATCAGCAGAGGGAATTACTCTACTACTTGTCGCAGGCAGCCCTGTCTGGACGAGACATCATGTATGACCAAAATTACAAACATAATCTTCGAATTCGCCGCACCATCGAAGAAGTCTTAAAAAATTATGATGGCGATAGAGAGTCGGAGAGCTTTGCGAATTTCCTAAGCTATGCAAAACAGGTGTGGTTTGCCAACGGCATTCACCATCACTACTCCAGCGCCAAATTTACACCTTTGTTCGATCAGGAATACTTTAGCGAGATCATCCTGGCCTCAGCAAAGGTATCTGATTTTCCCGTTCGCGAAGGACAGAGCCTCGTGGAGTTGGTCGCGGAACTTACACCAATCATCTTCGACCCGACGATAGATTCTAAGAAAGTGAACACCGCCGATGGCGTAGACAAAATCGCAACCTCCGCTGTCAATTTCTATGAAGGTGTCACCGAACAGGAAGTGATCGACTTTTATGCAGCCAAGTCGGCGAACGACGATGATACTCCGGTATCTCACGGACTGAATTCGAAACTAACGAAAGTCGATGGCGAAATCGTCGAACAAGTATGGCGCGTTGGTGGCATGTACAACGATGCATTGGAGCAAGTGGTCTACTGGCTGGAACGAGCGATAAATGTCGCAGAAAATGAGAAGCAGAAGAAAACATTTGAGCTCTTAGTCAAATATTACCGCAGCGGAGATCTTGAAGACTTCGATGCTTACAACATAGCCTGGGTAGAAGATATTGATTCTACAGTAGATGTCATCAATGGCTTCATCGAAGTCTATAACGATCCGCTAGCCTATCGAGGTTCATTCGAGTCTGTCGTTTCTTTTCGCGATGCCGAAGCTACGCTCAGAATTTCTGCCATCGGCGAGCGAGCTCAATGGTTCGAAGACAACTCTCCCATTCTAAGCGAACATAAGAAAGCAGATGTTACTGGCATAGATGGCAAGGTCATCACAGTAGTCATGGAATCCGGCGACGCCTCCCCCGCCACACCGATTGGTATCAACCTGCCAAATTCCAGCTGGATCCGAGCCGAGCACGGCTCGAAATCAGTAAGCCTGGGCAATATAGTAGGCGCATACAATTCTTCCCCCAGTAAAACACTGGCAGAATTCGCGTACTCAGAGGAAGAAATTCTCCGTAGCCGAACCCACTCGGAGCAAGCCGGTGACTTGCACACAGATATGCACGAGGTCATCGGACATGCATCGGGCAAGATTAACCCTGGCGTTGGCACAACAAGAGAAACATTGCGGCAATATGCAAGCACGCTAGAAGAGGCTCGCGCCGACCTGGTGGCACTTTATTACATTATGGACCCGATGCTTATTGAAATAGGCGTTATGGATAGCCTGGATGTTGGCCGCTCCGAATATGACGCCTATATACGAGGCGGGGCTATGCTGCAACTGTATCGCTTGCAACCTGGCGAACTGGTTGAAGAAGCACATATGCGTAATCGCCAGTTGGTCGCCTTGTGGTCCTATGAGCAAGGACTGGAAGACAACGTTATCGAACGCGTGGTACGAGACGGAAAAACCTATTTCGTCGTGAATGACTACGAAAAGCTACGTGAAATCTTCGGCCGCCTGCTGCGGGAAATTCAACGCATCAAGTCCGAAGGCGATTTCGAGGCAGCGCGAGAGCTTGTGGAGAACTATGGCACCCAGGTAGACCAGGAACTTCATGCAGAAGTGCTAGAGCGCTATGCCTCTCTAGAAGTTGCCCCCTATTCCGGATTTATCAACCCGCGCATCGTAGCCGATGATGAGAATGGAGTAGTTAGCAACGTTCGGGTTGAGTATCCGAAAGACTTCATGACGCAGATGCTAGAGTACGCAGAAGATTATTCATTTCTGCCTACCGACAACTAAAAGCTGCTAGCACTAGAATGAATCTGGCAAAACTTAAATGGGCTGAAGAGTTGTTTTTGAGACGCTATCCCGGCGGTTTCTCTCACCCGGAAATGCTAGCCATTGCCAAGAAGCATAAGATGGATAGGATGATAGCGCTTAGCCATGAAATGTTTGCAAAGAAAAACTTTAGGGACCCACCTGAAATCATTGAGAGCATGATCAAGCTTGTGTCTCGCTCGTCGATGGTTTCAATATTCGAGAAGCCGAAGTTTCGTGACTTCGCGCGCTCCCTGGAACCAAAGCACAAGAATGCTCTGGCTAGCGGATTAAAAGATCAGCTACATGGCGATATAGAAAAAGGCTTCAACAAGGTTCTCAATATCATGCAGATCGGAAAAATGGCCAAGTGGTCACTGATCAGCATCTGCCCAGTTTACTATAGCCCGCAAGATGAAGTTTTCGTGAAGCCAACAACCGCAAAAAAAGCGATAGCGCATTTCGAACTACTAAACTTGCAGTATAGACCTCAGCCTTCCTGGGAATTTTACACAACATTTCGCGCGACTATTAACGAAATGAAGAGCAAGGTTGACTCATCGCTATCACCAAACAGCGCCGCGTTCACTGGTTTTCTCATGATGAGCATGGCAGCGATGGAAGAAGCGGATTTTTAGAACGATATCAGAAGGGCGAGACAGCGTGTTAGAATTACGACCGAATTGCGAGTATTGTGACAAAGACCTACCGCCCGAATCGCCACAGTCGCGTATTTGCAGCTACGAGTGTACCTTCTGCGCTCATTGCGTTCAGAACGTGCTGTTCAACGTCTGTCCTAATTGCGGTGGCGGCTTTAGCAAGCGCCCCATCAGGCCGCAAACAGAGAGAAGACCCAGCGTGAGCCGCAGCCATCAACCCGCCTCCGATAAACGAGTTCACACACAATATTCAACCACGGAAATCGCACAATTTGCAGGCGCAACAAAATTAACTCGAGCCGAAGACAGATAGAAGGCAGATAAAGGAACTGAAAATGAAGTTATTGGTCCGCAACTTAGCACGCACGACTACTGAGCCAGAAGTAAAAGCTCTATTTGAGTCGTTTGGCGCCGTGCAATCCTGCGCTTTGGTGCTCGATACGAAATCTGGCGGCTCCAAGGGTTTTGCTTTCGTAGAAATGCCTAAGCCAGGCGAGGCAAAAGCGGCGACGAAGAACCTAAATGGGAAGGAGATCGACGGCAATACTATCCGAGTCAAGAAAGCAGAGCCTACTGCAGAAACTAAGAAAGAGAACTAGCCAGAACACCGCGACAGCTAGCGTACAGCTGACAACAACTTTTCCACGATCGCCCCATGCGTAAGAGCATCAGACCTCTCAGCCTCGCCCTTCCCCAGAAACTTCCCCGGCGCCAAGCATAAAATTTGGGGACCCGAAACCTAGTGCGTTAGCTAACTAGGAAAAAATAGCTTTGAATAGGAAGAAAAATATTATGGAAATTCCTGCGCCTACAGGCAGGGTAACCACCCAAGACAGAAATATCCTGCTAACGACAGTGAGATTGAGCGCACCAATACCGCGAGCTAGCCCTACTCCCAACACGGCGCCTACAAGTGTGTGCGTGGTGGATACCGGAATGCCAGTGCCGGAGGCAACAACGACGGTGGTTGCCGCCGCCAACTCTGCAGCAAAACCGCGGCTAGGCGTAAGCTCGGTAATATTTCTACCTATGGTCGCAATAACCTTGTAACCCCACATAGCCAGACCCGCAACTATACCGCCGCCGCCCAAGAGTAGGATCCAAAAGGGTAAACCAGACTGTTCAGAAAACTCTCCCCCACTCCTCACCACACCGGCCACTGCCGCCAAAGGCCCAATGGCGTTTGCTACGTCATTCGATCCGTGAGCAAATGCCATGGAGCAAGCGGTGAATATCATCAAAACACCAAACACTTTCTCAACGCTACTAAAATGAAAATCTTCGTTTTCGGCAGCCACTTCCTTAATACCCCGCAGCAGTAACACGCCTAAAAGCATAGCAAATACACCCACTGCCACGGCGATACCCAAAGACTGGCTAAAGCTAAAGTTCAGCCCCACATAGCGGAGGCCCTTCACCAGAGTAACCATCGCGATGATAAAGCCCACCATAAAGATATATAGGGGCACATACTTCTTCGCGTTAGTAAACGGGTCGTCAGTTTCGAGCACTAGCTTTTGTACGCTACGGAAAATAAAGAAAGCGATGATACCCGAGCACATGGGCGAGACAACCCAGCTGGCAACAATAGACCAGACCTTGCTCCAAACCACGGCGTCTGTCGAGATACCGACAACGGCAAAGCCTACGATTGCACCGATTATCGAGTGGGTAGTCGAAACTGGCCAGCCATTATGAGAAGCGATCAACAACCAGATCCCGGCCGCCAACAGTGAGGACAACATGCCATACACTAGCAGCTCAGGCGAATCGGCGAACCCTGCTTTTTCGATGTCGATGATACCGCTTCGGATGGTTGAGGTTACTTCCCCGCCTGCGAAATAGGCTCCAGCGAATTCGAACACCATGGCGATAAGAATCGCCTGCTTGATAGTGATAGCCTTGGCGCCAACCGATGTTCCCATCGCATTAGCCACATCATTGGCACCCACACCCCAGGCCATGAAAAAGCCAAACACACAGGCCATGATCAGAAAAATAGTGCCGTATTGAGAGATTATGTCAGACATGTACCACCTAGCTTCGTAGTGTAACTATTCTTTTTATCGCGCGATCAGCAATAACAGCCGAGCGCCCACGCTTTCTGAGATATCAGCCAGGTCGCCAATTTGATCGATGATTTTGTATAAAAACATAACATCAACTGGAGGCAGCGACTGCTCTAAGGCGAACAACTTTGCTCGCAACTTAACCTGACTCACGTCAGTCTGGTGCTCCAGCTCATCGAGCTCATTGATTAAGCCCTCAACCAGCTCGACCTCTTTACCTCGGAACCCTGTTTCCAGCAGTTCATCCAACTCATTGATTACTTTGAGCGCCTGCTTTGAAGCCAAAAAACTCTCGTTATAGTATTCACGAACTTCTGCAACGAGGCTTTCTGGAATTTCCATCCGCCTGCCCAGCATAAGCCCTGCCACATCCTTGGCACGGTTGGCGAGTTTATCTTGAGTAGAGAGGAGTTCTAACAGGTCTGTTCTGGGCACAGGAAGAAAGAGACTCTTTGGCAAACCTGTGCGCACATTGCTTTTAAGGTCGTCAGCCAAGTTTTCCTGATTTCTAATTTCCTGCTGCAAGGCGAATGCAGCATCCCAATCCTTCAAGAAACTTGCCTCAAGAAACTTGCCCAGCAATTCCACGCAATGATGGGCAATCGCCATATGTTCTTGAATGGGACGGATGGGAGAACGACCGAATAAAGCACTGAGTGAAGATGACATATTCTAAGCCTGCTTTGATTTCATGCGAGTATAGTTTTACTCTTTAACGAACACTACAATTTTGTCATATAATTGTATAATTTTCTCACGACTCAATAGGCCTACTTCCATTCTTTCAGCCGAAATCCTGCACCGGTATTAGCAATTGCTTGATCAGGCCGTGGTGTTACACTAGAGAGTCTCACCCAAACAATAATAACGAGGAGTGAGCATGAGCAGTATAAGCATACAAATCAGATACCTGCTGACGGTCGCTATTTCCTGCCTACTCTTTACTGTCGGCACCAGCACCGCCGAAGACGCAGGCAATCTCTACAACACGAACTTCGACATCAATGCAGGCTTGAAATACTTCGAACGGCAATGCTCACGCTGTCACGGTTTCGATGCAAAGGGCAATGACGAAACCGGTGCTCCGGACTTGACAGGCAGACTATCTCGAGCCAGCTCAGATGTAGGCGTCTTCAACATCATCCGCACGGGGGTCCCCGGGACGGCTATGCTCCCAGTAGCCGCCGATCTGCCCGACTCTCAGGTATGGCAACTCGTCGCTTATATAGGCTCTCTCAGCACAGACCCTGCGAATATCGATTTGCCCGGCTCCGTGGTGGCCGGATCCAGACTGTTTAGAAATAGAGGTGACTGCAATAGCTGCCACATGATTGACGGGGAAGGAGGCCGGCTAGGGCCAGACCTGTCTCGCGTCGGTGAGCGACGTAATCCGGAAGAATTACTCACGGATATTCTAGACCCACATCAAGAGGTTGCTCCGCGCTGGTGGACAATGCGCGTAACTGATAACGAAGGCGTCACAAGAGAGGGGCTGCGCATGAATGAAGACAGCTTTTCACTTCGAATAATGGATGCCGAATCAAATCTTTGGTCTTATCAGAAGAGACAACTAGCCTCCATCGAACGGGTCGAAGAATCGACCATGCCCAGTTATACACAGACTTTATCCGACAGTGACGTAGACGACCTCGTGGCCTATCTATTTTCACTGCGAAAGGAGAATTAAGCATGAACCGATTCATCGCTCTGCTAGCCCCTCTATGCCTTGGCTTAGGTCTGACACTGCCCGTTCTCGCGCAGGAAGACGAGTTTCAGACTGTTATCACGCCGGCTTTTAGTCCAGTTACCTGGGAACGCTTGATCAACGCCGAAGATGAACCCGAGAACTGGATGATGTACTCCGGCACTCTGGACAGTCAGCGCTACAGCCGCCTCGATCAGATCGACAAGAGCAACGTGGCCGAACTCGAGATGAAATGGTCTTACCAGATTCCGGTCATAGATCGAGCAGAAACAGTGCCAACCGTGGTTGATGGCATTATGTTTATTACCGAGGCACCCAGTAATCTGACCGCTGTAGATGCACGCACTGGCCGAGTGTACTGGCGTTATGATCACGAGCTACCCGATGATTTACGCATCTGCTGCGGGCGTAACAACCGCGGCGTGGCCATATTGGGTGAGACACTCTTCATGAGCACCCTCGATGCTCACCTCGTTGCCATAGATGCTCGCACGGGTAATGTTCTCTGGGACACCGAGGTGGCTGACTACGAGGCTGGATACAGCAAGACTGCGGCGCCGTTAATTGTCAAAGACAAGGTCGTAACCGGAATTGCCGGGGGCGAATTTGGAATCCGTGGATTCATCGACGCCTATGACCCTGCTACCGGCGAACTGGAGTGGCGCACCTATGCTATTCCAGGACCAGGTGAGCCCGGCAACGACAGCTGGTCTGGCGACTCCTGGAAAACAGGCGGCGCAGCCACCTGGATCACCGGCTCCTATGACCCAGATCTGAACCTGATTTACTGGGGCACAGGCAACCCTGGCCCAGACTGGAATGGAGACGTTCGCCTGGGTGACAACCTTTATTCAGATTCTGCCCTGGCACTGGATGGCGACACAGGCGAGATCGCCTGGCACTTTCAATTCACACCTCACGATGTACACGACTACGACTCTATCCAAGTACCCATACTCGCAGACATTGAATATCAGGGCAGCACACGCAAGGTAATGATGTGGGCGAACCGCAATGCCTTCTTCTACACTATCGATCGCGCTACTGGTGAGTTTCTGGAGGGAGATGCTTATGCATCACAAACCTGGGCTCAGGGGCTGGATCCTACTGGCCGCCCCATTCGCGTTCCCGGCATGGCACCGACCTACGAGGGCATTCTAGTGTCTCCTCCTATCGTAGGCGCAACTAACTGGTACTCCCCCGGCTACAGCCAGCAGACCGGTTTATTTTATGTGACCTCTTTCGACGGCGAACAAGAATTCTTTAAACGCGACGAAGACTACGAAGAGGGGGAGCGGTTTACCGGTGGTGGCGGTCGCTACAATCAACCTATGGACGCATTCCACAGCTCTATTCGCGCCATCAACCCTGCAACCGCACAGATTGAGTGGGAATTTCCAATAATGCCCCGCTCATCGGCAGGCATTACAACTACAGCAGGCGGGATCGTTTTCACGGGCAGCGCGGACGGCTATTTCTTCGCTCTGGATGCAGCTACTGGCGAAGAGCTGTGGCATATCTCCCTGGGCGCACGAGTTCATGCCGCACCCATGACATACGCTGTTGATGGAAAGCAGTTCGTCACTATTGCATCTGGAAATGTGGTGTATACCTTCGGCCTAAAAGATGACTAAACGAAGCGACGCCTGACACTTTGAATCCAAGTAATATGAGATGGTGATCTAGAAGCATGCACACCTTCGCTGATCCACTCCGATACGCCTCTAGAATGGCTCCGACCAAGACTGCTGTTATCGATGGCAACGAGTCAATCGATTTTGCCGAATTGCATCGACGCTGCCGCCTCTTAGCCGGCGGCCTATTGGCTCTGGGCTTGGACAAGGGTGACCGAGTAGCCATTCTAGCTAGTAACGGCCAGCGCTAGATTGAAACCTATATGGGAGTGCCTGCCGCTGGACTGGTAGTAGTTCCTCTCAACACGCGTCATGCAGTCACCGAATTAAAATATGCGCTAGAAGACTCGCAGACCAAGGTCTTGTTAATCGACCGAGATCCGGGCGAACTAGCCGACTGCGTGAATCATGTCATCCTGATTCCCGATGCCTATGACGCGATGCTCAGCGCGGCGCAAGAGAGAGAACTGGGCGTCGATGTCAGAGAGTCGGATCTAGCCGGCCTTTTCTATACCGGAGGCACTACCGGTAAGTCTAGAGGCGTAATGCTTAGCCACCGCAATCTGATCGCAAACGCCTTTCACTATATGACCACCGTCCCACAGCGTGAAGATGACCTAATGCTGGTGATGGCACCCTTATTTCATGCGGCGGGTTCCAATGGTGTGATCGCCAATATATCTGGACACTGGGAACCCAGGTCACACTGGCCGCGTTCGATCCCAAGATCGCACTCGATCTGATACAGACCCACGACATAACAGAAAGCCTTGGGGTCCCTACTATGCTTGCAGCCATTGCGGAAGAGCAGCATGCACGCCCGCGCAAGACAGACAGCCTAAAACTGCTTGTACATGGCGGCTCGCCTATAGCCACAGAAGTTCTTCGTCGCACCCATACCGCCTTTCCCGCGGCAGAGCTGGTTGAAGTCTATGGAGCCACCGAGCTCTCGCCAATTTGTACCATACTCACCAACGAACAGGAATTAATCGATTCTCCGCTAGCAAGATCCTGTGGCCGACCAGCAATAGGCAATGAGATTAACATACTCGCCCCCAATGGAGACGAACTACCAGCGGGCGAAATTGGCGAGGTTGTGGTGCGTGGGCCAAATGTGATGCAGGGCTATTGGAACAAGAAAGAACAGACGGCAGCTGTGCTTAAAGATGGCGCCTATTGGACCGGCGACTTAGGCTACATGGATGACGAGGGTTACGTATTTTTAGTAGATCGCAGCAAAGACATGATCGTTAACGGTGGCGAAAATGTGTACTGTACCGAAGTCGAAAAAATGCTCTATCAACACCCTGCCATTCTCGAGGTCGCTGTCTTTGGCGTGCCCGATGAGAAATGGGGAGAAGCCGTATGGGCAGTCGTGGTGCCGCGGGAAGGTAATGAGATCGACAAAGAGCAGCTGATCGAATTTTGCCGCGAGCGCATTGCCACTTACAAAGTGCCCAAGGGCGTGGATGTGCAGTTAGAACCTCTCCCCAAACCGGGCCCCGGCAAAGTCCTGAAGAGGGAGCTGCGCGCTCCCCATTGGGAAGGCCAAGATCGCTCGGTTAACTGATGGCCTGAGGATAGCTTGATCTCCCACTCTTGCAGCACTCCCTTGGCGCAGACGCCTACGCAAACTCTGAACTCACACATGATTAGCAGTATGGCGCGACTAACTCCTCGCTAAGCTGCCATAGTCTTTCTGCGTCCTCTGCTGTTGCGAATTTGGCGACTTCCGCTCGCTTTCGCTTAAAAAAATAATGACCATCTGCATTCTTACTAGGCGAGTCTTCCGAGCTCGCCAACCAAATAAATGTGTCTGCCCCCTTCTCCTGACTGATCATAGTCGGATACAAGAGCAAGCCCAGAATCCGCGCCAACAAGCCCCCTTTTTTCCATATAGGAGTTCTAACGGTACCTGGGTGAAAAGAACTTGTAACTACATTGCTATCCGCAAGCCGGCTCTGCAACTCCATAGCAGTCAACAGGTTCATCAATTTCGAACGGCCATAGGCCTTCAAAGTGCTATAGCCTTCGCTCAGGCCAATATCATCGAAGTCTAAAGCGCTATTGAAGTGCCCATAGGAACTAGTAAAGACAACCCGCGCAAGCCGTTTCTCAGCAAGCTTTAAAATTGCCGGCAACAATTTCTTAGTGAGCAAAAATCCACTTAAATGATTACTGACAAGCGTAGTTTCAAAGCCCTCCGCTGTCACGCTCCTCACCCCGTTAGCACCTCCTGCATTGTTGCATAGCACGTCGATTTCGGGCATGTCTTGCAGAAGACAATCTGCCATCGCACTAACACTCGCCAGAGAAGCGAAATCCGCCAGATAGAGGCTGACGTTTTCATTACCCGTTGCCGCAATTATGTCTGCGACCGCCTCCCTCCCTCTCTGCTCGCTGCGACACAGCAAAGCTACATTTGCACCCAACTCGGCGAAACGCTGCGCTGCAATGAAACCGATTCCACTATTGGCACCTGTTACGACGTAATTTCTGCCCTCTAAAGCTGGGTGACCCATCTTTGCTACCGCCTTTAAATTACCTAATCCTAACTAGTTGAGATGCTTCTCAGTTATGTAACCGAAACCAGAGAAAAACAACTCTTCCAGCACAGTATTTTTCGGAGAACAAATGCGTCGCATCTAGTAGACTATTCGAATCTCCAAGTCAGATAAAACATAACACATCAAACGAATACTGCAGACACACTATGAGCGATATACCCATAAGTAGATTTAAGGTCCCAGAACTAAATGAGCTACCTGAAGATATACGTCAACGCATTCTCGCGGTGCAGGAAAAGGCTGGTTTCATTCCTAATATTTTTCTTGCTCTGGCTCACAGACCGGACGAGTTTAGGGCCTTCTTTAGCTATCACGATGCCTTAATGGAGAAGTCAGAGGGCCTAAGCAAGGCCGAGCGCGAAATGATAGTGGTCGCAACATCCGGAATCAATCAATGCATCTACTGCGTCGTAGCCCACGGCGCAATTCTCAGAATTCGGGAGAAAAACCCACTCATCGCAGATCAAGTCGCAACCAATTATCGCAAGGCTGATATCACAGCGAAACAGAAGCTGATGCTGGATTTCGCCGTGAAGGTCTCACAGCGAGCCCACGAAATTCAGGATTCTGACATCACCACTTTACAAGAGAACGGTTTCAGCAGCGAAGAGATCTGGGATATTGGCTCCATAGCCGCTCTATTCGCCTTGTCCAACCGCATGGCCAATATGGCTGATATACGGCCAAATACCGAGTTTTACACCATGGGCAGAAGTGAAATCGACTAGAAATCAGTAACTAGGTACTGTATTCGCCCAATTAGCCCCTATTTGTACCCATGTTTTTCTTCCCCTGAAACTCCGCAGATTGTAGTCCGCCGTAGGCAGTCGCTGACAGTTCCGTCAAACCCAAATAAAAAGATAATAATAAGCAACTATGGCTATTCAGAATCCTAATATTCCTACCAGTGTCTATTCCG
>CAJQHM010000009.1 GCA_905478195.1 uncultured Pseudomonadales bacterium | reverse complement strand
CTCGATACTGCCGAATAAAAAGAATAAGCAGCACGAAGATTATCGAGCATAACAGTACCTCGACGACACCCAGCCATAGCCTCGCTGGATCGAAGGCGGTAAGCACGCCGTGCATGAAGTACAGAAGTATAGCGAAGGACACCCAGCCATAAGTTCGCAGCCGGCCACGATGCAGTCCGGGGGCGAAGATCAATAGTGGGGCGACCTGTATAAACCAGATTACCGCACTGGCAAGGCGGAACTCTCCGAAAACCAGCACCGCGTTCACGACGAAATAAACCAGCAGCGCATAATAGGCGACGAGCAGCGACTTGCGCAGCAGCTCTATGGATGGGGGTAAAGCGTTACTTTCGGTCATAGTCTATTAGGAGCTCGTTAGTTTCTTGGCGATGGATGACACTCGCTTACCTAAGGCAGTGCACAGCGATGCTTCTTCGTCACTGATCGGGTTGCGGCCCTTGGCGCCAGCAACATGGCTGGCACCATAGGGTGTGCCACCGGTAGTCGTGGTATTCAGTGCGGCTTCGGAATAGGGGATGCCGCAGTACACCATGCCGTGATGGATGAGTGGAATGGCGATGGTCAATAGAGTGGTTTCCTGCCCGCCATGTAGTGACGAGGTGGAGGTGAAGGTGGCGAAGGGTTTGTCGATCAGGTCGCCCGATGCCCAGATGGCGCCGGTGCCATCCAGAAAATATTTCAGTGCGGCGGCCATATTTCCGAAGCGGGTCGGGCTGCCAACTATGAGTCCGCTGCAATTTTTTAGATCTTCTTCGCTGCAGTAGACAGCACCTTCGTCCGGCACCTGAGCCTCGGTGGCCTCGCTATTGGCAGAGACGGAAGGGACGCTACGAATCTTCGCCTCCATGCCCGTGACCTGCTCGACACCTCGCGCGATTAGCTGTGCCATCTTCTCGGTAGCACCGTAGCGGCTGTAATACAGCACTAATATATAAGTCGAATCCACTTAGTCGTCTCCAATAAGAGTGAGCCCGTCTTCGGGGGGTCTGGCGATGATCGCATTGTCTCCCTTCACGACGATGGGGCGCTGTAATAGCTGCGGATGTTTCTGCAATAGATCGAGAATGATTTCTTCGCTGAGGGTTTCGTCATCCAGGCCTAGCTCATCGAAATCGTCTTCGGAACGGCGAATGATGTCGAGTAACTTAAGATCAAGTTTGGCGAGTAGAGACTTAATTTCATCGATACTCGGTGGTGTCTCCATGTAATAGATGATCTGGGGGTCGACATCATTCTCTTCAAGAAGGGCTAAGGCCGCTCTGGACTTTGAGCATTCCGGATTGTGATAGATGCGAATGCTTTTCACGTTTCTTATTCCGGTACGCTCCACGTCACTTTTTCCATTATTTGTCACGCTGCTTCTCCTCGATAATCTGACCGCTAATCTTCTAAGTGCTTAAGATGAGCTGTCGGTAAAGGTCTTGTTTCCCAATTCTTTCGCAACAGTTTGTTCAAGACTCGCGGAGAAGTCCCGCACTAGCTGCTGATCTTTTGTGGCGGTCCTGGACTTCAATGGGTCTTCATTGTAGCTGCGCAGTGCCTTCCATACATCAAAAAATGTACAGGTCTGCACAGACTTGGTTGGCAGGAAGCAGGGTGGCTCATCCGCCGTGCGACTGATAAGCCCAATCTTCTCTAAGGCCAACAGGGAATCTTCGATAACAATAGGGTGGCCACTGAGTGCCGCTGCCAGTTCGACCTCATTCAAGGGGCCCAGGCCGGCGTTGAATCGATTAATAATCACCGCCGCTACGGATAAGCCCAGTTCTTCTTGCTGGGCAATGCTGAGATTGCTCTCGCCCCTAATCACGCGGGTCTTGGATGGGTATTGGTGGTAGTAGGCGATGCTGCTGCCTATCAGTGCGACCAGCCACCCGATATAGACGAAGAACATCACTGCGACGACGGTGGCAAAGGCAAGGTAGATAGACTCTCGTGCAGACGCGATAAAGAAGCCCTGAAAGACCGAACCCATCAGCTTCCATATGATGGTCGTGACGAAGCCGCCGATAAATGCCGAGCCAAATTGAACTCGTGTGTTCGGCAGGAAACTGTAGGCGAAGGCAAAGGCGAGTGACATGAGCAGAATCGGTGCCGCTAGTGCGACGAATTCGATGATGAAGATGCCGTAGCTTAGGCTCTCCAGCAGGCGGCTGAAGAAACTGGTGTTAACCGAGGAGGTGATAGTAATCGAGAGAAACAGCAGAAGCGGGCTCACGATCACGGCAAACAGGTATTCACTCACCCGGCTCGACCAGGAGCGTCCCTGTCTAACCGCCCAGATGTAGTTAAAGGAGGACTCGATCTTGCGCATCATGTCCAGAACGAAATAGAGCAGCAGGCCTACACTGGTGATGCCGATAAGTTCGACCTGAATCGCATCGACATAGCGCAGAATATCTGTGGTGAAGCCATTGGCATCGTCACCCAGTGGTTGCAGCAGGGTTAAGAGTGTGGGTTCCAGCGCGTTGTGCACGCCCAGGCCCTTGAGCACGGCGAAGGTGAGGGCTAGCAGAGGAAAGAAGCCTATAACCGTTGTGAAGACCAGGCTCATCGCGCGCAGTGAGAGTTGACCCTGTAGCAGGTCGCGGACAATGACGACCAATATCTGGCTACTTCTAAGCAGGAAGCGTTTCCACAGCGGAAGCTCCGGACTGTTCTGCTGCCACAGGTAGTCATTGATTCTGACTCGAATCTGGGCGAAGAAGTTTTGCAGGCTGGAAATTGACAGGCTCATAGAACGCTTTTCGAAATGAAATAACAGGCTTTAGTATACGCGATAACTCGCGAACTCACCGCACTCTGGCGAGCGTAGCGCCGAACGTTCATTTTAGAAGAAATGCGTGGGCTTGAAGGGGGGTTAGGCTAGAGAAGCAAGAGAAGCAAGAGAAGCAAGAGAAGGATAATGCAGCAACTCTAATGATGTGTGCCATCTCCAGAATTGCTGCGCAGTAGCCGCGTCAAAGCAGCCTTTAGTCGAATAGGCCCCCTACGAAGGTCTCGATCTCTTCCTTGGCGATCAGTTGCTTCTCGCCAGCGACTCGGTTCTTGTATTCGATTACGCCGTCGGCGAGTGCGCGGGGAGAGACAACCAGGCGATGGGGAATGCCCATCAATTCAGAATCCGCGAACTTCACACCCGGGCTGGTTTTCTTGTCGCGGTCATCCAGTAGTACTTCGGCGCCAAGTTGCTGCGCATGGGCATACAGCCGCTCGCCAACCTCAGCGATCTGATCGGATTTATGGGCATCGATAAGCACAATCACCAGTTGAAATGGTGTGATCGCATCGGGCCAGATGATTCCCTGGGCGTCGTGGTTCTGTTCGATGCAGGCGGCAACGACTCGAGTCACGCCTATGCCATAACAACCCATAGGCATAACCACCGACTTGCCATTCTCATCGAGGACTGTTGCGTTCAGCGCCTTGCTGTATTTCGTGCCGAGCTGAAAGATGTGGCCGACTTCGATGCCGCGCTTAATAGACAGTGTGCCCTTGCCATCGGGGCTGATATCGCCCTCCTGCACTTTGCGCATATCCATAACCGCATCGGGGCTGCAGTCATCATCCCAGTTGGCATTGATAAAATGTTTGCCAGCTTGATTCGCCCCACAGACAAAGTTATGCATCTCGCTGGTGCTGTTATCAGCGATGCAACGTATGCCCAGGTCAGATAACCCGACCGGGCCCAGTGAGCCAACAGGGCAGCCCAGTGTCTTCTGAATCAACTCATCCTCGGCAAATTCCAGTGGCGAGGCTAAGCCGCTGATCTTCGAGGCCTTGGTCTCGTTTAATTCCTGGTCGCCACGTAGCAATAGGGCGACTAGGTTGTTGCTGCGCTCACCCTCGTCGTTGGCAGCATGTACGAAGAGTGTCTTTAGGATGCGCTGTGCAGAGCAGTTCAGTTTCTCGGCCACTTCCTCAATAGTCTTTGCCGCGTCGGTATCGACCAGTTCGCGGGTCTTGGATTCGCCGGCGATGTCGTCGGCTATCGCAGCTGGAGTGCCTACGGCTAGCTCGATGTTTGCCGCGTAGTCGGACTCGCTGCTAAAGACGATCTCGTCTTCGCCGCTGTCGGCGAGAACATGAAATTCATGGGAGGTGCTGCCTCCGATGCTGCCGGAGTCGGCAATTACCGGGCGATAGTCCAGGCCGAGGCGGTCGAAGATATTGCAATAGGTCTGGTGCATCACCGCATAGGTTTCGTCTAGACATTCTTGCCCCACATGGAAGGAATAGGCATCCTTCATGATGAATTCCCGTGCGCGCATTACGCCAAAGCGAGGGCGTCTCTCGTCGCGAAACTTCGTCTGTATCTGGTAGATATTGGCTGGCAGTTGGCGATAGCTGCTGTACTCATTGCGCACCAGGTCGGTAATAACCTCTTCGTGGGTCGGCCCGAGACAGAAGTCGCGCTCATGACGATCCTGAAAGCGTAATAGCTCTGGCCCCATACCTTGCCAGCGTCCTGACTCTTCCCAGAGTTCGGCAGGTTGCACTACGGGCATGGAGACCTCCATGGCACCGGACTTGTTCATTTCATCGCGTACTATCTGGCTGACCTTCTGCAGCACTCTTAGCCCAAGTGGTAGCCATGTATAGAGCCCGCTGGCTAGCTTTCGAATCAAGCCGGCTCGGAGCATAAGTTGGTGACTGACAATCTCTGCGTCTGAAGGGGTTTCCTTAACGGTCGCTATTAGGTATTTGCTGGCTCGCATGACAGGTCCAATTCTGGGGTGGTTAATGAATATCTTAGACTATTTTGCCGCAGGGTACTGCGCCAATTGTAGCGCCCAAATAGTCACTCTTAAAAAGTGAGAAAGGCAGCCTCAGGCTGCCTTTCTTGGGGTTCTCGTTAGATTCTCTGGCCTAGTTGGGCGCTATGCGCGTCTCGCTAGTACTTAACCAGGATCTAGAAGTCTCTTTCTACCTTATAGGGCGAATTCCTTGAGCTTCTTGAGAGGAAGTACTTTAACTCTAGTGCTGGCAGGCTTGCGTGGAATGTCCATCAATTCGCCAGGACGGAAAGGGTTAGGTACGTTCTTGCGAGCAGGACGTGCTGGACGCTGCACAGATTTGATCTTCAATAGACCTGGCAGTGTGAATTCGCCAACAGCGCGCTTCTTAACGTGACGCTCAATCAGAACGCCTAGTTCTTCCAATACAGCAGCAACTTCCTTCTTGCTTACTGATGTATTTTCTGAAATCTCATTCAGGATTTCAGTTTTTGTGTACTTCTTTTGAATAGCTGGAGTCTTGCGCGTTTTTGCAGCGCTTGCTTTAGTTTTTGTTACAGCTTTCTTAGGTGATTTTTTAACAGCCATGCCCGCTCTCTTTACAGTTAAAATTACAAGTTAATTTGAATTCGTTCTAAGATTAGTGTTGCGTCAAATCTCGTGTTGAGTAGTGAGACTTCATTTTACTATTTAATTCTGGGTCGGTCTTTAGTTCTGACTCAAAATTAAAATCCCGCTGTGTCTCAGGGGGTGTATTTATAAATCATTCACATTGCGCTAGCAAGTAAATATAGCAACTTTCCAGCGCTTAGCGCTGAATTAGTAAAATACCGATAAATAAAGCCTCAAAATCATAGATCGTCTTAGTTTTTAAGTGCAGAATTCTTTCGATAAAAGCCACACAGAAATCTTGTTTTGTCAAATAACTTTAGTTCCAAATAGGTTTTGGATCAGGGTTTGGGTTGTAAATTTTTCTGCGTTTCCTGGGTTTGCTACGAGGCAGCTTTAAGAGGGCTCTGCAGAAAGAGGGTCGAAGACCTGTCTTTGAGGTTGTGAGGAATTTGTAATACGGATATAGACAATCCTGCCAGTGCTACCAATATTCTCAAATATTTCGATGTCCGCTTAGTAATGCTCGGCGCAAATTAGCTGGCTTTTCCCATT
>CAJQHM010000008.1 GCA_905478195.1 uncultured Pseudomonadales bacterium | reverse complement strand
ATACCGTACACATTCGGATAACGAATCGCAGGAGCAGCTGAGGCGAAATAGACCTTGGCCGCGCCTGCATCACGTGCCATCTGAATAATCTGTTTGCAGGTAGTCCCTCGAACGATTGAATCATCGACCAGCAAGACATTCTTGCCCTTGAACTCAAGGTCGATCGCATTTAGCTTCTGCCGTACACTTTTCTTGCGCTGGCTCTGACCAGGCATGATGAAAGTACGACCTATATAACGATTCTTTACAAAGCCTTCGCGAAATTTCAAACCTAATCGATTTGCCAGCTCCAGGGCCGCCGTGCGACTCGTGTCGGGTATAGGAATAATTACATCGATATCATGAGCTGGACGCACACGCTCGATCTTGTCAGCGAGACGCTCCCCCATTCGCAGACGAGCCTTATAGACCGATATGCCATCCATCAATGAATCGGGACGCGCAAAATAGACATGCTCGAAAATGCAGGGTGTATGTCTGCCAGGCTCTGTACAAACCTCGGTATGCAATTGCCCTTCAATATCTATGTAGACAGCCTCGCCAGGCGCGACATCCCGCTCTATCGTGAACCCTTGAGAATCTAGGGCTACGCTCTCTGAGGCAATCATATACTCCTTCTTGCCCTTCTTCGTCACCCTGCTGCCAAACACCAAGGGGCGTATGCCATTTCTATCCCTGAAACCTACGATGCCGTATCCAGACAGCATGACAACTGCGGCGAATCCCCCGCGACAACGATTATGCACACCGGCAACGGCGGCAAACACATCGACAGGCAGAGGCTTCATCTTGTTACGACGCTGTAACTCGTGAGCGAAGACATTTAACAAGACCTCCGAGTCGGAGTCAGTGTTGATATGGCGAAGGTCTTCTTTGAACAAATCGCGACTAAGCTCTTTGCTGTTTGTAAGGTTGCCATTGTGCGCCAGGCACAGGCCATAGGGAGAATTCACATAGAATGGCTGAGCAAGAGCGGGGCTTGAGCTTCCAGCTGTGGGATAGCGCACGTGGCCTATCCCCATATTGCCCGTTAGCCTGCGCATATGACGAGTGCGAAAGACATCTTTCACCAGACCGTTATCCTTGCGCAGATTCAACTTGCCGTTGTCACTGGTCATAATACCTGCAGCATCCTGACCTCGGTGCTGCAGTACGGTTAAAGTGTCATAGAGACAGACACCAACGTCCTTGCTTGCAACCACACCAACCAATCCACACATAGTACGCTCCGCGATTAAACGTATTTAAGGCGTCGGCTCGACGCTATTCATATCCCCGATAAAGACCTGCGACTTTTCAATCATGTCCATCCCATAGGGAATCAACTGTGATTGTTGCCACAACTGTGTTTCCGAAACGAACATGCTGGTAAAAAAAAGAATCACCAACACGATTATCACACCCCTGGCTACACCAAAGGCGGCACCAAGAAGACGGTCGGCTAACTTCAAGCCGGTGATCGTCAGCAGCTTAGACATGAGAAAGTTTAGAAACGTCCCCAGCATCATTACAATCACAAAGAGAATGGCAAAGGCCGTTACATAACGAATGCCATCGTTCTCGATCATCCCAGTCATCATTCCAGCCAGAGGCTCACTGTAGACTCTGGATACCAGCAAGGCGGCGATCCAAGTTAACAACGAGAGAACTTCCTTTATCAGTCCCCGCCAAAGGCCAAACGCCGACGAGAGCACCGTGATTATAAGAATGACTATATCGACTTGATTGAATGCCATTTGCTAACCGGTGCTCGCTATAGCTGCTCGAGTTCATAGCGAACTACTAGACCTGCCAAACTAAATTCTTCTTGCAACTCCCTCTGATACTCATTTACCTGGCCTCTATCTAGCCACGGCCCAACGAAAACACCGGTCAGAGAACCCTGATCACTGCTGATATCGCGTGTATAAGCCTTGTAACCGGCTTCCTGTAGACGCGCTAATAGATTGTTCGCGTTTTCTGCATCGGAAAAAGAGCCCAGTCGGACACTCCACCCCTGAGGCAGACCCGTATCACTGAGCGCGGGAACTTCGCGACTAAATACCGCTTGGGATTCGGTGATTTCGACCTCTGCCGCAGGCTCTTCAATGTCAACAACCTCTTCGATCTCCGACACCACCTCTTCGACAAGATTCACGGTAGTCGCGGTCGCCGGCTCAATGGGCTGTGTATCACCAACGATCACGGGGCGCGACTGAACAGGCTCCGGCATGATAGAGATAATGGGAGTATCGGGAATGCGGCTTGTTACCGGGGCTTCGTAGCTGCCCTGGCCATCAAAAATGATAGGCAAGAAAATTAAGGCTAGGGCGAGTAGCACGACAGTACCGACGATTCGTTGTTTGGCGCCCTGATTCAAGCCGTAACCACCTCAATATTAATATGATTGCTGGTCTTCGTACCCGCTAGCGTTTCAAGCCTGCTCACTAAGCCCGTGAACAGCCGCCACGGTAAGGAAAGAGCCTGTCACTAACACCGAGTCAGGTCCTTCGGTCTCAGCACAGGCGGCTCTATAGGCCGATTGTACGTTGTCGAATTGGAAAATCTGGCCGCGATCACCACCAATTCGCACGCTTTTCATGGTTTGTGCCACTTCATCTGCGGCCATACTGCGAGCCTGATCGACCTGCGCAATATACCAGATGTCTACGCAGTATTCTAAGGCTGTGATCATTCCTAGCACATCTTTATCCGCCATCATGGCAAGCACCACCACTACGCGCCCAAGCTCCGGATTGAGGTCCTTGTATCGCTGCACTCTGGCGGCAAGTTGCTCCATTGCGGCAGGGTTATGCGCTACATCGAAGATGACACTTCTACCGGTGATGCAGTCCCTTCTGACTTCAAATCTGCCTGCAAGCACCAATTCAGTGAGCGCCACGTCGACAATCTCATCTTTCATCCCTATAGGCAGTAAATTTATGGCCTGTATCGCGGCGGCCACGTTACTCAACATGAGACTAGTGAGAGGGAGGTCTGGATAGCATTTAGATATTCCCTCTCTAGTTAAGCCCCTCCATTGCCAGCTAGCCCCATCGGGGCTCTCAATTATGTGGAAATCATGACCGAGAACCAACAAGGGTGAACCCAACTCCTGCGCTCTATTGATAATAGCGGACGGAGGGCTCATTCCACCGAAGACAGTAGGAGAATAAGCACGCATAACGCCAGCCTTCTCGGCAGCGATAGACTCAATGTCATTGCCCAGCCAATCGGTATGATCGATACCTATGCTACTGATAATAACGACATCGGCGTCGACTATATTCACCGCATCGAGACGACCACCCAGCCCGACCTCAAGCAGGACAACATCGACCCGCGACTCGCGAAATAAGTAGAGTCCTGCCAGTGTTGCGTACTCGAAGTAACTTAGAGATTCGCCTTCCCTTGCGGCATCGATCGCTTCCAGAGCGGCGACAAGCGATTCGTCGTCAATGCTCTGTGAGTCTATGCGTATACGTTCATTGAAGGCATGGATATGAGGAGAGGTATAGCAGCCGGTTTTATATCCTGCCTGCAGCAAGATAGCTTCCATGGTCGCAACGCAGGAACCCTTGCCATTAGTACCAGCGACTGTGACTACAAGAGAATCGGGCGTCTCTAGCTGCAGCCGCTGTGCAACACGCCTAGTGCGATCAAGGCCGAGCTCGATCTCGCGTGGATGCAAACTGGAGATATACTCCAACCAGGAGTCTAGGGAGCTTCCTTTGGCGGGCATTGCTTTAACTCAGATGATTTATGAGGCGGAGCGCTTGAAATAGAGTAATTTATCTAATATCGACGCTATCTTGCCGCGCACATTCTTGCGATGAACAATCATATCAATCGCTCCATGCTCGAGGAGAAATTCGCTACGCTGAAAACCCTCGGGCAACTTAACTCGCACTGTCTGGCGAATAACATCCGGGCCGGTGAACCCCACTAATGCATTCGGTTCAGCAATATTTACATCGCCGAGCATGGCCAGGCTAGCAGAAACGCCACCATAGACCGGATCAACCAGAACCGAGATATAAGGCAGAGAGTTTTGTTTAAGCTTCTCTAATGCGGCCGAGGTCTTCGGCATTTGCATGAGAGAGATCAATGCTTCCTGCATACGCGCCCCACCACTGGTGGAGAAACACACCAGGGGAAGACCCTGAGCTATGCAGGTATTAACAGCCTGAGTGAATTTTTCGCCAACGACTGCGCCCATCGAACCCCCAATAAAGCTGAATTCGAAGGCTGCAACGATTACAGGAATCTCTTCGACCTTACCCTTCACGACAATAAGTGCATCCTTCTCGCCAGTGCCCTTCTGAGCAGCGCTAAGTCTGTCTTTATACTTCTTCAAGTCTTTAAACTTCAGCAGATCAACTGGCTCCATATCGACATTGAGCTCTTCCTGATCGCCAGCGTCCAGAAATAATTCTATGCGGCGTCTGGCGGTTATCCGCAGGTGGTGCTCACATTTCGGGCAAACATCAAAGTTATCGCTGAGCGATTTCGTGTAAAGCATCGCGTCACAGCGCGGACATTGCTTCCAGGTACCCTCGGGAACAGCAGATTTCTTTGCATCTTTTGAAGCATTCGCAATCGAAGGTAAAATTTTATCTATCCAGCTCATTCTCTAGTCCGTCTAAGCAGTCAGTAGGATATTACACTAGTTTGTCTAAGGCTTCTCTTGCCTGCGCGATAACCTGTGTAGTCTCGCCTAAAACAGCAGGACCTTGCTCTATTCGATCGGCCAGCAGAGCAATTTTTTCAACAAGAGCACTACCTATAATAACTCCGTCGGCTAGTTGGCCCATAGCCCCAGCACTACTTGCGTCTTTAATACCAAACCCGATCACAATCGGCAGCTTTGTGCGCTCTCTCAGATTGCTGATATTCGCCGTTACCGACTCAAAATCAGTCAACGCGGCTCCGGTAACTCCCTTCAAGGACACATAGTACAAATACCCACTACAGAGCGCCGTAATATCGGCCACACGATCATCCCTGGTTGTCGGGGCGACCAGAAATATCGTATCGATCTCACTCTCTCGCAGCATGGCATGCAAGTCGTGAGCCTCAGCTGGCGGCAAATCGACGATCAACACGCCATCCACGCCCACACTGCTAGCCGTATCGACGAAAGTCTTGTAAGTCATTATCTCGATTGGATTCAGATACCCCATCAGCACAATGCCCGTCTGCGCGTCTGTCTGCCTAAACTCAGCTACTAGCTCTAACACCTGCTTGAGTGTTGTTCCTTTTGACAGGGAGCGCTCTACACCTCGCTGAATTACCGGCCCATCAGATGATGGATCACTAAAGGGGATCCCTAGTTCAATAATATCTGCACCCTGCTCGACCAGCTTGTGCATTAAGGCACTCGTAGTATCGAGGTTCGGGTCACCCGCAACGAGGTAGGGTATCAATAACTTCCTCTTGGCCGCTACGGCCTTCTGCGCTATGTGCTCTATTCTGCTCATGGTTTTCTCTAGGTCTTTTTACCGCGCCTGCTATATTTTATTTTCTACAAAAGTTCTCGACTATCGCTTTCTCTAGAGCTTGATACCTTCGATCTTCGCAACTGTCTCTATATCCTTATCGCCACGTCCCGACAGGTTAATAATAATACACTTATCCTTCGGCATCGTTGCCGCTAGCTTCATCGCATAGGCCACCGCATGGCTAGACTCCAGCGCAGGTATTATTCCTTCGAGTCGCGTCAACTTGTGAAACGCCTCCATGGCTTCTTTATCGGTTGCGTCTACATAATTAACCCGCTTCAAGTCTTTCAACCAGGAATGCTCTGGGCCTACGCCTGGATAATCCAATCCCGCAGAAACCGAATGAGTTTCCAGAATTTGTCCTGCCGCATCAGACATTAGATACGTTCTATTACCATGCAATACGCCAGGCGAGCCCGCACTTAGTGGGGCTGCGTGTTGACCGGTTGCGATACCATGACCACCCGCTTCTACACCATACATAGCGACAGAATCATCTTTCAGAAATGGATGGAACAGCCCAATAGCGTTTGAGCCACCACCCACACAAGCCACCAATGCATCAGGCAAGCTGCCTATCTGCTCCAGTGACTGCTCCCGAGCTTCCCTGCCGATAATACATTGGAAGTCGCGCACAAGTTTCGGGTACGGGTGCGGGCCAGCTACAGTGCCAATAATATAGTAGGTGTTATCTACGTTGGTCGCCCAGTCGCGTAGCGCTTCATTCATTGCATCTTTTAATGTGCACGAGCCAGAATTTACCGAAATTACGTTCGCTCCCAAGAGCTTCATGCGATAAACATTTGGCGCCTGCCTCACAATATCATCGGCGCCCATATAGACATGGCACTCTAGGCCCAGTCGCGCAGCTACGGTAGCGCTGGCAACACCGTGTTGCCCTGCTCCGGTCTCTGCAATGATACGTGTTTTTCCCATGCGCTTAGCGAGCAGCGCCTGTCCGATAGTATTGTTAACCTTATGTGCTCCGGTATGATTCAGATCTTCTCGCTTGAGATACAACTTCGCGCCCCCCGCCGCATCGGTCAGGCGCTCTGCAAAATACAGGGGAGATGGTCTTCCCACATAGTGCTTTAACTCATAGTCATACTCTGCCCAGAACTCCTTATCCGAAGATAGGCTCTCATAAACCTCGGCTAATTCTTCGACTGCCGCTATGAGGGTTTCGCCAACAAATATTCCACCGTAGGGGCCAAAATGCCCTGTGGCATCGGGCCCATCAAATTTAGCCGGATCAACGTTAGTCCCAGGCGCTTCACTATTGATCACTTGCTTTTACTCCTTCGATAAATGATTTCATCTTTTCAACATCCTTAATCCCCTTACTCGCCTCAACGCCGCTGCTCACATCGACACCGAAGGGCCTGACTGTTTCTATCGCCAGTCTCACATTATCTGGAGCAAGTCCGCCCGCCAACACCAATCGTGACTGCTGGCGCTCAGACAACCGTTCAACTTTATTCCAATCGAATGTCTTACCTGTTCCACCCGGCATTATCGAATCATAGCTATCCAACAAGATATAGCGGGCAGAATCGTATGGCGCAATAAGCTCTTCCAGGTTGCTGTCACCCTTTACCGCAACTGCCTTCATATATGGCAGGGCAAACTGATCACAAAATTCCGGCGATTCGCTTCCATGAAACTGCAGCAGATTAACTGAACCGGTCTGTATTACACTACGCACTAACTCCGGCTCTGGATCGACGAATAGGGCTACTACGGCTACATAATCCTCAAGTCCGGCCGTGATCCCAGCCAGCTCATCAACAGTTACCGCTCTTGGGCTTTTTGGGTAAATGACCACCCCTATAGCGTCCGCGCCGAGCTCGGCCGCAGCCAAGGCATCCAGCGCCCGTGTAATACCGCAAATTTTAATCCAGGTTTTTTGCAAGGTGGGTCTTGAGGCTAATGAAAGATGAGTATTCTAGCAAATAGACCGATTCGCGCCTATCAGGCAGAGAGAAAAAGTTTGCAATGCAGCCCTGTCTAGACTGCCAGCAATAGCCCGGGCAGTGCGAGCTCCGTTGGCAGCTGAGCACTTTCAGGGTAAGCCACCCCAACCAGATACAACCCGTCAGGCGGCGCAGTCGGGGCCGCCAGGGTTCGGTCCTTACTAGACAGCAAATGGGAGATCCAGCTTGGGTCTTGCGCTCCCCTGCCTACCTCTAACAGCGAACCGACTATATTGCGAACCATATGCTGAAGAAATGCATTGGCTTTTATGTCAAATATTAGAATCCCGCCTTGGCGGTATATCTTTGTGTGCATCACATTGCGCATGGCAGTCTTCGACTGACATCCTGCCGCGCGAAAGGAAGTAAAATCTTGTTCTCCGAGTAAGGATTGAGCTGCGGCGTGCATGGCCTGATCGTCTAACTCCCTTCGCACATAGGTCGCCCTGCCATTCAACATCGCCGATTCGGTATCACGCCTGTATATGAGATACATGTACCTTCTAGACAGGGCGCTGAAGCGCGCATGAAAGTCCTCGCCAACCTTGCGTGACCATAACACCCGTATCGACTTAGGCAGCAAACTATTTGTCCCCTCAGTCCATGCTTTGTCGCCTCTGTCTATTTCACTCTCAAAGTGGACAACCTGGCACGTGGCATGGACCCCCGCATCAGTCCTTCCAGCACAAGACACGACAATCGCACGGTCTGCTATCTTGCTAAGCGCTGTCTCAACATATTGCTGAACGGTTTCTTGCTGAGGGGATTTCTGTTTCTGCCATCCAGAATACGCCAGACCATCATATTCGATGCCTAGTGCAAAGCGCTGTTGCTTTGTGGGGGATTTCTCGTGAGTTGGCACAGGTCTTTTAGACGCAAGTAGTAATGGGTGGGCAAGAAAGCAGACTAATCGCCTATAGTACCTAGTAGCTTCGTCGCTTCTGCGATTTGCTCATCAGAACCTTCCCTGATGACCTCTTGCAAAATTTCCTTAGCACCATCTGCATCGCCCATCTTCTGATAGGCATACGCTAGCTCTAACTTAGTTGCCGTCTCGTCAGCATCGGAAAGCATGTCGACCTCTTCGATATCGTCGACTGATTCTATTTCGATCTCGTTGTCGGAGAGAAAATCGAGGTTATCTTCTTCAAGCAATTCGTCTTCAGAAGATTCTGCGCTATCCACTATTACGTCGGCGGGCTCGTCGTCGATATCGAACTCGATCTCAGCATCGTCGTCAATAGATAGGTTTTCGTTAGTATCATTTTCAGTAGCGGCAACGCTATCTTGCTTGTCCACCTCGGCATCTAAGTCGAAAAAGTCCTCATCGAGAGTATCAGAAGTGACTTCTGTCACAGCTGCAGGGGTCGCATCAGCAGTAGATGGGTCAATCTCAAACTCATCCAGATCGAAATCAAAGTCTTCGACAGCGGCAACATCGCCATCTGCAGCTGGCTTTTCAAGGACTGTATCACCCGCCTCTTCATCAAGATCAAAGTCGAAGGTTTCAACTTCGTCGTTGCTTGCCGGCTCTGAAGTTTCTGTAGAGTCCTCCAGGTCAGCTTTATCAAAAGAAAACTCTACCGCGTTAGGGCCTTCTTCCTCTACAGCATCTTGTTCAACCTCTGCTGCCTGTGTAAGGTTCGCCGCGGCATCAGCATCAAACGAGAATGACTCTAGATCTACCTCCTCATCATCGGTCGTGACATCAGCCCGCACCTCTTCAGCAGCATCCGCATCAAACTCCAATGTATCTATATCGAGAGCTTCGGGTTCCTCTTGCTCAGTCTCCAGAGTGCCGGCACCATCATCTATATCGAACTCAAATGTTTCCGCTGCGCTGCCCTTTTCCTCTTCGGCAGATGAGCCATCGTCTATCTCGTCGTCCTGATCATCTTCACCACCGCCCAGGTCGAACATTAGATCAACATCTTCAGAGTCTGTACTGTCTGCGACAGGCTCTTCTACCTCGGCTGCTTCCTCGGGCTGAGATTCTGCCACAGCCTCATCGTTATCGTCTTCGTAATCGAAAGAATCCAGATCTATACCCAGGTCATCTAGAAATGACTTCGTCTCCGATTCTCGGTCCTCAACCTCTTGCGCCTCTTGCGCCTCTGCCATCTCATCATCAATTTGCTGTTTAGCATCCTCAGCCTCGAGCAAGCTTTCTATTTCTTCTATTTTAGCTCTGACTGCTTCGTTCTCTCCCTGCTCTTGCAGAGAAGTGTTCAGCATGCTCAAACCACGTCTGTATTGCTGTTCACTCACTAACTGCTCGACAATAGAGAGAACATCAAGCTGCTCCTGGCTTTCTTCTAGTTCCTGCTTTTCCTCGACCTCATCAGTGCCATCATCGTCATCTGACAGCCCAATAATTTCATCAAGTTCGTTATCTAGATCCGTGGAGTCATAGTCTTGAAATTCCGTTGCCGCCTCAACTTCGACAGCATCCTCTTCGTCTATCTCTGCCGCGGCTGCATCTAATTCTTGTTCGACCAATTCTTCAATATCGCCTTCCTCAATTTTTGAAGCGCGATTTCTACGCAGCATCAGCACCACTAACAACAAGATAGCCAAGGCAACACCTGAA
>CAJQHM010000007.1 GCA_905478195.1 uncultured Pseudomonadales bacterium | reverse complement strand
TAAGATCGCAACTCATCAATGAAGCTCTTTACCCCGTCGAACCAGGACGAAGTCTTCGGTGACTGCCGTTTTCCTTCGCCTTCTTGAATGCCGCGGAACTCTTCGAGAATTTCTTTCTGACGCTTGGTTAGATGCACAGGTGTCTCGACGACTACACGGCACAGCAGGTCGCCGGTGCTGCCACCACGAATAGGCTTAACACCCTTATCGCGCAGACGAAAAAGTTTACCTGTCTGCGTCTCCGTTGGAATCTTCAATTTAACGCGACCGTCCAGTGTTGGCACTTCCAACTCGCCACCCAGAGCTGCATCGACAAAATTGATCGGAATTTCACAGTGCAGATCGCGCCCGTCTCTAACAAATATCTTGTGCGGACGAATCGATACTTCCACGTAGAGATCGCCAGCGGGACCTCCGTGAGTTCCAGCCTGACCCTCACCGGACAAACGTATGCGGTCACCCACATCGACTCCGGCGGGCACCTTCACCGACAGCGTCTTGGTCTCTTCTACATTGCCACGGCCGTGACAGGTATTACAGGGGTCTTTAATCTGTTTGCCGGCACCCTGACAGCGCGGACAAGTCTGCTGCACAGAGAAGAAACCCTGCTGCATGCGTACCTGACCGTGACCACCACAGGTCGTACAGTCGACAGGCTTGCTGCCCTTCTTGGATCCGCTTCCTGTACAGGTCTCACAGGTAACGGTAGTAGGAATTCGAATCTTGACCGATGTGCCCTTCACTGCCTCTTCGAGGCTTAGCTCCAGGTTATAACGCAGATCGGCACCCTGACGCACATGGCTGCGCCCACCACCGCGTCCGCCGCCACCGAAGATGTCGCCAAAGATATCGCCGAAGATGTCACCGAAATCGGCAGAGCCGTGACTGGTCTGCCCTTCTACACCGGCATGACCGTATTGGTCATAGCGTGCGCGCTTCTCCTTGTCGGAGAGCACCTCGAAGGCTTCGTTCGCCTCCTTGAAAATTTCGACAGCCTCTTCGTTGTCCGGATTCTTGTCTGGGTGATTCTTCATAGCCACGCGGCGATAGGCCTTCTTGATATCGGCTGCCGCTGCGTCTCTGGAAACGCCCAGTACTTCGTAGTAATCCTTCTTTGACATCGTATTCGCTCTTTTAGCTTGCTGTCTTTTACTGCAATGGGTAAACGCAAAAAAAACTAAGCCATCGGAATGACTTAGTTTTTACTTGCACATCGAACTGTCGCTTCGTTTCGGAGTTTGCCCCGAATCTAGCGCCATCAGCCGACTACTTTTCCTCTTCCTTCTCTTCTTCCTGAACTTCTTCGAACTCGGCGTCGACGGCGTCAGAATTCTCGGCGCTGCCGCCTTCTTCTGCCGCACCTGCACCCGCTGCAGTCTCAGCAGCCTGTGCTTCGGCATACATCTTCTGCGCCAGGTTTCCTGAAGCATCGGTCAGAGCCTTGGTCTTGGCTTCCATCGCCGCTACGTCATCGCCCTTAACTGCTTCTTCCAGTTCGGTGATGGCAGCATTGATCGCGTCCTTCTCTTCATCGGTCGCCTTGTCGCCAGCTTCTTCCAGAGTTTTCTTGGTTGCGTGAATCATGCCATCGGCTGTGTTTCTCGCAGTAATCAGTTCTTCGAACTTCTTGTCCTCGGCAGAATTTGCCTCGGCGTCTTTGACCATCTTTTCGATCTCTTCGTCAGACAATCCGCTCGATGCCTTGATCACGATAGACTGTTCCTTGCCTGTCGCCTTGTCTTTCGCCGACACGTTCAGAATACCGTTTGCGTCGAGGTCGAAGGCTACTTCGATCTGTGGCATGCCACGTGGCGAAGGAGGAATATCACTCAGATCAAAACGTCCCAGAGATTTATTCTGAGCAGCCTGCTTACGCTCGCCCTGTACGACGTGAATCGTAACCGCCGTCTGATTGTCATCCGCTGTTGAAAACACCTGTGTCTTCTTCGTTGGAATCGTAGTGTTTTTGTCGATAAGCGTACTGGCAACACCACCCATGGTTTCGATACCCAGGGACAGAGGTGTAACGTCTAACAGCAACACGTCGTTCACATCACCAGAGAGTACGCCCGCCTGAATCGCCGCGCCTACTGCTACCGCTTCGTCAGGGTTCACGTCGTGACGCGGCTCCTTGCCGAAAAATTCGGTAACCTTCTTCTGTACCAGTGGCATACGAGTCTGACCACCTACGAGAATCACATCGTCGATAGCGGACACTTCCAGATCGGCGTCTGCCAAGGCAAGCTTAAGTGGCCCCAGAGTTCTCTCAACGAGTTCTTCCACCAGAGATTCGAATTTCGCTCGAGTCAGTTTTTGCACAAGGTGTTTTGGACCCGATGCATCGGCCGTAATATAAGGCAGGTTAACTTCGGTAGACTGCGCCGAAGACAATTCGATCTTCGCCTTCTCTGCCGCTTCTTTAAGACGCTGCAGAGCAAGCGGATCGTTGTGTAAATCCATGCCTGATTCTTTCTTGAATTCATCTGCAAGATAGTCGATCAGACGCAGGTCGAAATCTTCACCACCAAGGAATGTATCGCCGTTGGTCGAGAGCACTTCGAAAGTGTGCTCGCCATCTGTCTCGGCAATCTCGATGATAGAAATATCGAAGGTGCCACCACCGAGGTCATACACAGCGATAGTGGAGTCACCGGCTTTCTTGTCCATGCCATAGGCTAGAGCAGCGGCCGTTGGCTCGTTGATTATGCGTTTAACGTCGAGACCGGCAATCTTGCCTGCGTCTTTGGTCGCCTGACGCTGAGAATCGTTGAAGTAGGCAGGCACGGTAACAACCGCTTCCGTCACCGGTTGGCCCAGAAAGTCTTCCGCCGTCTTCTTCATCTTCATCAGCACCTGTGCTGCGATCTGAGGAGGAGACATCTTCTCGCCATTTACCTCAACCCAGGCATCGCCATTATCGGCTTCGATAATCTTGTAAGGCACCATCTTGATGTCTTTCTGCACGACGTCGTCTTTAAACTGACGACCTATCAAACGCTTGATAGCGAACAGTGTGTTGTTAGGGTTCGTTACCGCCTGACGCTTCGCCGGCTGACCAACAAGCGTCTCACCGTCACTCGCATACGCGATGATGGAAGGCGTGGTGCGATCACCCTCGGCGTTTTCAATTACCTTGGCTTCGCCACCATCCAGCACTGCTACGCAGGAGTTGGTGGTGCCCAAGTCGATACCAATTATCTTTCCCATTGTTCAGATCTCCGATCTCTCTAGTGTCCTGAATCAAGCTCAATTGCTGCGTTGATCCGACGTATAGTTTGCTGATAGTTTGCTAATGTCTTCGATATTGGCCCGATCCAGCGTAATTCAAGGATCAAACCGCTAATTCCCTTATTTTCTTGTGGCCTTACCCTGCCACTGCTATTACCGCGCCCTCGGCCTGCCTCTCAGGCCCATGGTGCGGCCATATACCTTATTTCGAGACCATCACCATAGCGGGACGAATGACACGCCCGTGCAGGGTATAACCCTTCTGCATAACGGCGATTACCGTGTTCGGCTCGCATTCGGCGTTCTCTTGAATAGACATAGCTTGATGTAGCTGCGGATCGAACGGTTCGCCCAAAGGGTCAACCGCCTCTATGTTGAATTTGGTAAAGCAATCCAGAAAACTCTTGAGGGTTAGATTCACTCCCTCGTAGATCGCCTTCACCGTCTCATCTTCGTTATTACTGGCAACTTCCAGAGAACGCTCCAGGTTATCTACCACCGCCAACAGCTCGATGCTGAATTTCTCCTGACCGTATTTATGCGCCTTCTCTACGTCCTGCTCGGCGCGGCGACGCACGTTTTGCATCTCAGCCTGCACCCGAAGCAGGTCATCTTTCGCACGCTGAGCAGCCTCTTCACACTCAACTAGCTTCGCCGCGGCCTGCTCAAGCGGGTCCTGCTCGGCATTGTTCTCATCCGCCGATTCGTTCGTTGTCTCTTCTAATTCGTCGGCATTAGCCTGATCGGAAGGGTCTTGATCTTGATCTGGAGTCTGCGTGCTCATGACTTCCCCTGCTTAAAATTTGTTAGGCAATTGCTGGTAGTTGTTAGGGGCTGAAACTCAGCCGATGACCGCTATATGGGGTCTGCGGGAGCGTATTCAAGCAATTTCAGCAAATTCCGGGAAAATTCCCCGAGCCCCTGGCGGCTGTGGTTTACGCTCGGCAAACCCGGTCCGCACAGCCCGCGTAAATAATCGCATTAGTGCTGCATAAACCCGGTTCAATCCCCTATACTTTGCCCCTATGCTGCAGCAATTATCCATTCAGAATTACGCCACCGTCGACAAGTTGGAGATCGAGTTCAAGGCCGGTATGTCGGTGATAACCGGCGAGACCGGCGCGGGCAAATCCATCATGCTGGGCGCCCTTGGCCTGACCCTGGGCGATCGTGCCGACAAGGGCATAGTACGCAGCGGCGCGCGCAAGACTGACATCTGCGCCGAATTCGATATTGCTAACATCAAGGCCGCTCAGCAGTGGCTGGATGACAACGACCTGGAGACAGACCCCGATTCCACAAGCTGCCTGCTGCGCCGCATAGTTAATAGCGATGGCCGCTCCAAGGGCTATATCAACGGCTCGCCGGTAACCATGGCCTCCTTAAAGGCGCTGGGCGAAATGCTGCTGGATATCCACAGCCAACACGAACACCAATCCTTGCTGCATCGCGGCACGCACCAGCGACTCCTCGATGATTTCTGCGTAGCACCAAAAGTACTCGCCCAGATGCAGGATATCTGGAAGCAATGGCAGAAGAATGCACAACAGATCAACCAGCTTAGCAACCGCTCTCAGGAAGACTCCGCGCAGACACAGTTACTGTCCTATCAGCTTAATGAACTAAACGAGCTAGGCATCGCCAGCGACGAAGTGCCCAAGCTGGAGGCCGAATTCAAATCGCTGAATCACGCAGACGAGACCGTGGCATCGGTACAAACCGCCCTCGCGCTATGTGGCGACGACGAAGAGCAGAATGCCAAGACGGCGATGCATCAGGCGCTGACGGCGCTGCGAGACCTGCCCGAAAAGAACGACCGGGTGAACAATATTATTGGCCTGTTAGAGAACGCCAGCATTCAACTGGACGAGGCCGTGTCCGACCTGCGCGCCTTCGCCGACGAGTTCGAGGCGAACCCGGAGCGACTGGATCAGGTCAACACGCGACTGGGCGTGTTGCACGCAATCGCGCGCAAGCACAAAGTAAAACCCGATGGCCTCACTGAGGTTATTGCCGACCTGCGCCAGCAGCTCGATCTGATCGAGAACAGCGACGCCGAGCTAGAGAAGCTGGAGGCCGCCGGCGCGCAGCTGCGTCAGGACTATATAAAAGTGGCAAAGGACGTCAGCAAGCAGCGCAAAAAAGGCAGCGGCAAACTGGCCACGCAGGTCAACGAACAGCTGAAGCAGCTGGGCATGCCCCACGCCAGCCTCGAGGTGCAGCTGCTAGCGAGCGATAAAGACAAGCTGGCTCTCGGCGGGCTGGAAACCATAGAGTTTCTGGTAAGCACCAATCCCGGTCAGCCGGCCAAGCCGCTCATCAAGATTGCCTCCGGCGGCGAACTGTCGAGAATCAGCCTCGCGATTCAAGTAATCACGGCGCAGACATCCCATGTGCCAAGCCTCGTATTCGACGAGGTGGATGTGGGTATCGGTGGCGGTGTTGCCAAGGTGGTAGGTCAGTTACTTAGACAGCTGGCGGAGCGCACGCAGATTCTGTGTGTGACCCATCAGGCTCCCGTGGCGGGCCAGGGCCATAATCATTTCTTCGTTAGCAAGTTCACCAAGGCCGGATCGACACTCACACAGATTGCCGAGCTTAGTGATAGCGAAAAAGTGAGAGAGGTTGCCCGCATGTTGGGCGGCGAAGAACTCAGCGACGAATCACTCGCCCATGCCGAGAAGATGGTGGCGACTAGCTAGTAAAGACTAGGCCTGTGCCTGACAGTCTCTGCAGATGCCATACAGATACATGCTGTGATCGGTGATCTCAAAGCCGTACTTCTTGGCGATCTTCTCCTGCTGCTCTTCGATAACTTCGTCGTAAAACTCTTCGACGCTGCCGCAGGCCTGACAGACGATGTGATCGTGATGATCCACCGTGGTGAGCTCGAACACGGAACTGCCGCCCTCAAAATGATGACGCATCACCAATCCCGCGGCCTCGAATTGCGTGAGCACCCTATAGACCGTAGCCAGACCCACATCCTCGTCGGCCTCGATCAGCGCCTTATAGACGTCTTCCGCACTCAGATGCTTGGTGGCGGAACTTTCCATAATTTGCAGAATCTTAACTCTGGGCAGGGTAACTTTAAGGCCTGCTTTGCGAAGTTCCTGGTTCTCTGTAGCCATAGTCAGCTCTCGATTATAGGGATTAACGTCTGGAGACTGCAAACAATGGCTTGTTTGACTGCCTCAGGTAGTAGGGTATTATGCCTGCTGCCCGAGACAGAGG
>CAJQHM010000006.1 GCA_905478195.1 uncultured Pseudomonadales bacterium | reverse complement strand
CTGACGCCGGAATCATCTTCTACCAAAAGCACAGTTCCACTGTACTGAACGTCTGTCTTGCTTCGCGCAGGTCCAGTTTGATGTGTCGATGAATCTTCAATGGCCACTGGTAGATGCAGAGTGAACCTTGTCCACTCACCTTGCCGGCTCTCTACCGAAATATTACCGCCGGATTGTTGCAGGAATCCAAACGCGGTGCTGAGACCGAAACCGGAACCCTCGCCCATTGCCTTCGTCGTAAAGAAAGGGTCGAAAACCTTGTCCTGGATATCCGCTGGGATGCCCATGCCATTGTCGCTAACAGTGATCTCTATATAGTCGCGCTCGATATTGCTCATCGACATGCCATTTGCAGACTCATGCAACTTAACACGGCGTGTAGCTATCGTTAGCTCTCCGCCGCTGGGCATCGCATCTTTCGCATTCACGCAGAGGTTAACAATGACGTTCTCAAATTGTGTCTTGTCGATCTTTGCCGTAGTTTCGTCTTCGTCCAGTTTCAAAACCAGATTCACGTCTTCGCCTATGATTCCGCGAATAAACGACTCCATGTCGCCAAGAATCGAATTGATGTTTTCTGCCTTGCTTAGCAGCGCCTGTTCTCGTGAGAAGCTCAACAGTCTCTTGTTTAAGTCTGCGCCGTTTTTTGCCGCCTTAACTAGTTTGTCTATTATTTCGGTTTCGTCTACTCGTCCATCGTCCGCCAGGCGACGTTTCAAGAATTGCAGGTTTCCCATGATCACGGTGAGTAGATTATTGAAATCATGCGCCACGCCGCCGGTAATGCGACCGATGGCCTCCATCTTCTGCGATTGCAGAAGTTTCGATTCCATCTCAATCTGGTTAGTCATGTCGATGAAACTGACTACGGCTCCGATGAGATTGCTATCCTCGATGATAGGCCTGCAGAAAAATTGCACCGGTATGATGAGTTCATCTTTGCCGCAGAAAACACCCGTTGCACTCTGCACGGACTGACCCTGAAGCAGGCAGAGATTTATTGACTTGCGCGTTGTGGCTTCTTTGCCTGTTTCTCCAGCAGCAAGGCTTCTTCGCGTTTGATACGTGTAACCAGTTCTTCCTCGCGCAGCTTAAGTGTTTTTTCATCTGCGCTAAGCTTTTTGTCTAGCTCACTATTGCGAAGCCGCAGGCGAATAGTTCGATTTAAATCTCTGCCGATTCGCATTGCCATGAAATAGCAGAAAGCGAGAACGATAATTAGTGCTCCGGCAATTTGCAGGTCTTGCGTAGATCCCTGGTAGAGGGAGAAGGCAACGTGAAGTCCAACCGCAGGTATGGCAAAGCTCAAGAATAGCTTCCGATTAACAGACAGAACGATAGTCGCGTTTGCCAGCATTAGACAGAACCAGATGAGAGTCGCTCCCTTTGGTGCAACCACCAGCTCTTCAGCGCTGATCGGGGCGAGAGCCCAAGTAGAGCCCCAGATAAAACCTGAGGCTACAACCATCGCGAGTAGAAAGCGTTCTCTATAGCTGCTGTTCTCGGTCGTCGAGGCGGTGGAGATCTGTGAGCGACCGAGTAGGTAGAACACGCCGCTGTTAAGGAGCAGCACAGCAATCCATAGATAGGTGCCAAGATAGATCTGTTCGGCAAAGAGCAGAGCGAATAGGACGAGCATGGTGCCGGAGGCGGCATCTACACCCAGAATCAGCCGTAGTTGTCGAAATACAGAGTCGATCTGTTCACAATGGACTGCTTCGCCTCTGGGGTCAGGATCAACAGGGGTTCTTGAGTGCTCCAATATGCTAGTCATAACATCGCTCTCCTACGAATTTGAAAATCGTTGAGTAAAGCGCAGCAACGGTGGGGCTGTGGTGGTTTTAGGCGTTCAACATCAGTCCTTATCACTCTAGAATATCACGATAGAGCGGGGATGAAAGTAGGATTTGGGGCGACAAGGAAATTGTTGTATGCGGCAGAGAAACTACCTGAAGTGCTAATGTGGTCCCAACTACCAGCGCAGATGCTGTAGTTGGGACCAAATAGCTTGAGCTGGGCGACTGACTATTTCCAGGCGCTGGCTGGCTCGTTCGGATCTGATCTCAGGAAGCGAATCAGGTCGGCATGGAACAGATCGGGTATCTCGATCTGAGGCGCGTGGCCCACATTCGGGTAGAGCAATATGGCTGAGTTCTGTAATTCATTTGCCACATTGTGTGCCAGAGTTGGGAAATCATCGACCAATCCATCTTCTTCGCCGCCTATAACCAGGGCTTTGGTCTCGATGTGCTGCCAATCATAGACAACCGGGTCATCGTATAGCATCTGACCCTGCAGTCTGCGCACCTGCGCCAGCCGTGGCCATTCACCACTCATTGTCTGCCCAAATTGACGACGGACGAATTCCAGATGCTCTGGTGGCCAGCGCAGCGGGAAGTAGCGTTGATGACCGCGCAATATCGATTGGTAGGTAGTAGTGCCACCACCGGCAAAAGGGTCACTCCAGGGTCGGCTCTGGCGCTGATCGGTTAGACCTATCTGGTTTACCATAACAACGTGTGTCGTAATGTCTGGGTACATCATAGCGAAGCGACTTACTGTCATCCCGCCCATGGAGTGTCCAACGATCGCAACTTCATCGACGTCGAGTTCGTCCAACAGCGCTTTCATATTGGCTGCGACAAAGTTGAAGCTGTAAGGAAGAATCGGCTTGGTTGATTTACCAAAGCCTATTCTATCTACGGCTAGCACGCGGAAGCCTGCGGCAGCCAGAGCTTTGATCGTCGGTGTATAGGCTTCGGAGTAGAAATTCATGCCATGCTGAATTAGGACAGTCTGGCCATTAGCGCGCCCGCTAGGAGGCACGTCCATATATGCCATGCGGATATCTTGCTGGAAACGATTAAGCTCCAGAAAGTGTACCGGATAGGGATAAGGGATTTCTTCGAAGTTAGCGGAAACGGCACCCCAATGCGCCGGCGGCTCGGCCGGAGCCACTTCAGGCCATTCACTTTGGGCCATGACTATGGTCGATGTAAGACCAAGCAGGAGTGCACTAATGCTCAGGACTACTCGTTGTTTTAGATAGGACATATGCAGCTTACCTAGGTTATTGAATTGATTATTTTTGTGTGCTGATTATGGTGGAGCGACAGAGTATTCCAGATTGTGGCAATGTTTCAAAGTAGTTCTTTGCTGCTGGGTGATAATTTTAGTGCTTATGCCATGAGGGATGGCCGCTGCCGGGGTGTAGAGAAGGCTCGCTAGCCTGCCGATCCCCGAACTGGAACCGACAGGCATAGTGGTTGTTTAGCTAGTCTTGCTTGATGCAGCGGGGGTCGCCGTTCTGCATATTCGCAATAGTCTCGCGATCGATAGGAAGAGGTGCGCAGCCATGGCCGGTGCCGCAAATCAGATCCCATTCGGATCGGGCAAGCATGTGGCAACCGAAGCAGTTGCCACCGAAGCGGTTTACGACTTCGGTAGTTCCACGAACTGCAATCTCGGAACCTTCCTCGGAAACGGTCAGCTCAAAAAATTCCCAGTCGTTGGTGGTCTCGTTCCAGCCTTCACGATGCTTGATCATCACCTCTGTGGGTATCAAGGAAACCAGCGATCCCACAGGATATTCCCCACCGGTTTCAGAGTTCGCTACGGCTACGGTGGCATCGATGTCGCCTAGCATATTATCCACGAAGAACGCGCCGGTCGATGATCTGGTCATTTCGGTGAGGCACTTAAACAAGGCTTCGGTTACCTCTAGCTGCTTGTCAGGATCTGGTTCATTGTTCTGTGAACTGCTTTGACTCATGGCGCTTAGCGAGAAACAAAGTAATAGTGCCATCTTGATGAGTTTTTTGTGCCCCGAGGAATCTCATGTTTTTCTCCTGATTGAGAGTTAGTGCTGATTCGATCTGCATGGTATTGGGTCTGAATTGATCTTGCAAAGGGAAATGCCGTGGCTAGCTATTATTCGTGACTGTCGATGGTGGCGCTGTATTGCAGAGAAAATGTGTATGGACTAGACGGATTGCTAGGCATATTCTTGTTTAAAAATGTGAGTACGTAAACTCCCTGGGAGAATGTCTATGTCAAAGCTAACTTTTGCGTCCTTCGTTTTATCGATGCTGCTGGCAGTGCAGGCCAACGCGCAGATCGATGCCGACGAACTCTACGACCTTGTTGAACATCACTATGCCGACAATGGCGGAGTTAGTATCCATTATGTGAGCCTGGGTGAAGGGCCCTTGTTGATCTTCATTCATGGTTTTCCCAATCAATGGTATGACTGGCGCCATCAGATGGCAGCGTTAGCGGATGAATATAAAGTCGTTGCCATCTCTCTTAGGGGCTATAACCGCAGTGACAAGCCCCGGGGAGTGGAGAATTATGAGTTACCTCATCTGACCGGCGACGTACTGGCGGTAATGGATGATCTGGATGTTCAAAGCGCCACCATCGTCGGTCATGACTGGGGCGGTATAATTGCCTGGTCCTTTGCCGAGGCCTATCCACAGAAGACCGAGAATCTCGTGATCTTCAATCGTCCACATCCGCGTTCTCGAAAGCGCGAGATGGCGCTCAACAATGAGCAGAAGGAGCGCAGTGCCTATATAGCCAGATTCACAAACAGTGAGGGAGATCTGGGGGGCATGGATGCGGAGCGTCGCGCCCAGAGTCATCAGGGCACTGTGTGGTATGAGCGTTATCTCGCCGCGTATCAGCGATCAGACTATGAAGCGATGCTGAACTACTACCGCGCCTATTACCCCAAGCCGCCATGGATGGTCGATGAGTCGCCTATCGTGCCTATACAGGTTCCAGTGTTGGAATTTCATGGTCTGGAGGATGGAGCCTATGTAAATGAATCACTCAATGACACATGGGAATCTATGGGTCGCGATCTCACCCTGGTTACGCTGCCGGGAATAGGGCATAACTCACAGAATACAGGAGATATTCAGTTCGTCACTAGTATGTTGCGATCGTGGCTGGAGATGCAGAAGAGCAGGCCCTAACAAAAGCACATCGTTTGTCGGCCTGCCTAGGCGGAATTTCTCGAAGCATTAATATTGCCGTAGAGAGAGCGTACTACCATCTTCTCATAGTCTTCTATTAGCGGGTCATCCTCATTCTCGCGTCTTAGTTCGTGTATCTTCATTAGCGCGAACTGCTGGGTGACGAGAAGAGGGAGGACTATGCGTTCTCGTAGTTCGATACTGAGCCTCGCCCTATCATTGTCCTGCAATAGATAATCTTGCCCGGCTACTTTTAACACCATTTCATGGGTGAGTTCGTGTTCCGCGAAGATCATTTTCCAGAATTCGCCAAAGCGATGGTCTTCTTTCATATAGCGAGTTAAATGAAAATTGGTCTTGGCAAGATTCTGCATGCCATTGGCGATCAGGGCGCGGAAAAACCCAGATTCTTTGTAGAGTTGAATGCACTTTTCTAGATTGCCGGCTTTTTCCTGTTCTTGAAGAGCGGTGCCCAGGCCATAGTAGCCAGGGACGTTCTGTTTGAGTTGTGCCCAGGCCCCAACGAAAGGTATCGCACGGAGGTCTTCAAATTTTAGTTCGCTACTGTCTCCACGCTTGGCCGGTCGGCTACCGATATTTGTCATGTTGTAGTAGTGCAGCGTGCTCATCTCTTCCAGATAAGGTAGAAACAACTCATGCTGCTTTAACGACTCGTATTTTGTCAGACTCATTGTGGCGAGCGATTCAATCAGGGCGCTCTGCTCCTCGTTGAGTTCTCGCTCGGATCTATCGTAAAGATTGTTTTCCAGGCCAGCCGCAAGCAGAAGACTCAAGTTGTGCTGTGCCGCGGGCTTTACTCCATAGTTGGAGCTGATGGTCTGGCCTTGTACCGTCATCTGAATCTGATTGCTTTCAATTTTCTTGCCTAGCGCCGCATAGAACAGATAGGCATTGCCTCCACCTCGCGCGGTAGGGCCGCCACGACCATCGAAGAAGATGATCTCGATACCCGCCTCTCGGGAGACGGCGGTTAGATCTTCCTTCGCGCGGTAGATGGCCCAGTTAGCCATCAAATAGCCACCATCTTTGGTTCCGTCGGAGAAGCCCAACATCACTGTCTGTCGGTTACCGCGATTTGCGAGGTGTTGTCTATACGTTGGGTTGGCGTAGATACTGCGCATGGATTCGCCAGAGCTTTGCAGGTCATCTATAGATTCGAACAATGGGACGATATCAGCGCTAAGTTCCTTGTCGCGCCAGCCACACAGCTGAAATAGCGCATATACCCGCGCCATATCAATCGCTCCATGGCAGTTACTGATTATGTAGCGATGACAACCAAGTTCGCCGTTAGCTCTTTGAATATCTTCGATAACGGAGAACGAGCCCAGGGTATCTTGCACGATGGCCTCATCGAAGGCACCGAGGTCGGTGCTTCCGCAGATGTGTAGCAGCTTGTCTACCTGTTGAGCCTCATCCAATTCGCCGATGTTGCCAACAAGGGATGGGTCTTTCTCAATAATGGCATCGAACGCGCTACTAATTACGCGGCTGTCCTGACGAATGTCGAGGCTTGCGAAATAGAATCCAAACAGCTGTACCTTGCGTCTGAACGAACGTAATTTCTCTATGAATAGGCCCTGGTTCTGTTCCAGTAGAATCGTTTCGATTTCATCGAGCTTGGCTATCAGTGATTCTGCGTCCAGAGTGGAGTGGGGATTGCTCTCCGACATCTCATCGTGCAACTTTTTCTCGATCTCGTCGAGTATTTCATAGCTTCCCTGAAAAGTGAGGCGCCGTTTGAGTTCGCGAACATCGCGGTGATAACAACTCGCAATGCTATAGCGTAGCTTCGCAGCCACTCGGCGCGTTATGTCGACGTTAACAAAGGGATTGCCATCGCGGTCTCCGCCGGGCCAGAACCCGATGGTCATGAGTTTCTGGTCCTCTAGCACGGCGCGTTCGTATTGACCGGCAAACTTATCCACGATCTGCCCCATCACGGGATAGAAGATGTTGCCTAGATACCAGCTGAGCAGTATCGCCTCATCATAGGGTGAGGGCTTCTTCTTGCGCGAGAAAGGCGTGTTACCCAGCTGCTGCAGCAGATTCCTAACCTCAGAGATATCATTGCGAGCGATGGCGCGAGTCAGGTCATTGATAATGGAGAGCACGGTGCCCGGATAAAATTGTGTGGGATGTGCGGTTAGGGTTACCCGTATGCCAAACTTCTTGAGGACCTCGGAAAATTTTTCACCCAGGTCTTCCGCTTCGACCTTCTCAACGACACTCTGCAGAATCTTTAGTTTGTCGACCTGATGCATCTTCTTGTAGGCCGCGTCTTCCAGCGCATCTACCAGCACCACCTGCCGTTCCACATACTGAATCACTCTAAACAGGAAGTTGTTCTTATCTTGAGCACTAAAATGGGGTTTGTGCAGCTCGAAGAATTCTTCGATGATGGCGTCCGGGTTCTTGCCATCGATGAGCCCCTGCTGGCAGGCAGCATCCAATAGTGGCAGTAGAAGCCCTGTCTTTTCGATGGCATCTAGAGGTAGAGTCAGAAACAGGCCGTTGTAGAGTTGGTAATTCAGGCCAATCAGTTCTTCGAATTTATTTGAGAGTGAGTCGCTCATCTTGCTCCATATTGCGATTAGTCGTCATCGGCATTCCCATTGGCGATTGTACCCGATATGGCCAACTCCTGCGGGCTGGCCCCATTCGGATCAAGGAAATTAATGCAAAGACTGCGGCGACTGCTTTTTATTCGAATAGGTCAATCGCGACCATGTCAGCCATCGCCTTGTAGCCTGCATCATTAGGGTGCAGATTATCTTCGGTAAACTCGGGAAGAATTCGGCTAGGCTGGGTAGGGTCTTGCACGGCTTTTTCGAAATCGATAACGCCGTCGAATTCGCCGCTGTTACGGATAAAGGCATTGATTTCCTGTCTTATATTTTCACCTGCCGCTGTGAAGTAGGCTGCACCTTCATAGGGGGTGAGAGTGGCTGCTATGATTTTTATTCCCGCCGCGTGAGCTCTAGCGATTATCTGTCTATAGCCTGCAATGACTTCGGCTGAGGATATTAGATCGCCACTCGGTGACATGCCTATGTCATTTATGCCTTCCATCAATACCATATGCGTCACATTGCTTAACGCGAGCACGTCGCGCTCGAAACGCGCCTGTAAGTTTTGTCCGAATCGCGCGTTTCCTTCTGTGGTGACTCTGTTGCCGCTGATGCCCGCGTTTACCACGGCAAATTTTTTCGCAGTGCTATCGGCGAAGAGCCTTCTTGAAAAATGATTCGGCCAGCGCTGATTTGCACTAGCGGTAGACCCCCAACCATCTGTGATGGAATCTCCAACCATGGCGATTGCCGAAACCGAATCCGGGCTTATGACATCAATAGCAGTTAACAGTGGCCATGCGGGGGTCTCACTGGCATTGCTTAGGTTTGTCGACTGAGTCTGATCGCCATCTTCCGATAGGTAATTGACCTGATTCGATAGGGCGTGGGCGGTAAGAAAGCCGCTGTTCGCCGGAAGGTAGAGGCTGACGCTTAAGTTGCTCATCTGCGGCACGGGGTAGTTGATGGCGTCGCTAATGACTACAGCGCCCCTGGGTATTGTTACCGAAGCTTGGCCAGAGAAACTGAGTGTCGAGCTGCTGCCTGCACGAATTGAGCTGCCTGTCGATTGCATGGCGATAGAGGCGGCGCCTACGGTGATCGGTCCGTTGCCGTGGGTATTGCTTAGACGAATTCGAACACTGTCGCCGCCAACGCTGCTATGGCTTATTAATCGAAGCGTCTGATCCTGCGCTGGGTCTTGCGGATCAGCCTGGCCAGGCAGCGTGCTGGGTGAAGCCGTCCAGGTAGTCACCCAGCGCGGATCACTCTGCTCCTGAGCCCGGGATAATGGGCCTGCGACCGAAAGCGTTACAAGCAACAAGGCGGCGATAGCAGAGCTCCAGCTTAGGGATTTTTCGGGGGCTGTTAGCGCGTCAAAACATTGTGAAATTTTCATCATCTATTCCTGCTTACATTGGGCTGTGACAGATTGATTCGTTCTGAGTAAAACATAGATCTATAAAGATGAGAAACGCAATTCATGAGTTGCTAGAGAATACTGCGCCTGCTATAAATTCCCATTACCCCGCTTCTCAGGCTATGGTCATGCTGTCGAGTGGAACGGCTGGATTACTGACAGAAACTAAGGAGCGTTATGGAGTTATTACCTGCTATAGAAATGGAATCGCCCAGCACGGTGGCGGTGAACGCTTCGATCATTTGGTTGCATGGGCTCGGTGCCGATGGCAATGACTTCGCTCCCTTGGTGCCGCAACTGCCGCTGCCAGAAAGCTTCGGTATTCGCTTTATCTTTCCCCATGCGCCATCGATTCCCGTATCAATCAACAATGGCTATGTCATGCCCGCCTGGTATGACATCAAGGAAATGGATATAGATAGACACGTCGACGAGGAGCAGTTGCTGCAATCGGCTTCCTGGGTGCACGCTCTTATCGATAGAGAGCTTGAGCGCGGCATCGATAGTCGCCGCATCATTGTTGCCGGGTTTTCTCAGGGAGGGGCTGTCTCCTTCGAGGCTGCGCTGACCTATGCAAAGCCACTGGCCGGCATCATGGCGCTCTCTACCTATTTCGCTACTGCCGAGAGTATCGAGGTTAACCCCGTGCAGAATGCCATTCCTACCATGATCTGCCACGGCACTATGGACCCGGTAGTGCCGGAATCCTTAGGCCAGAAGAGTATGGCTACCCTGCAGAGTCTGGGTTTTGCGCCCGAATACCATAGCTATCCCATGGAACACTCGCTGTGCCCGCAGCAGGTGGGGGATATTGCCGACTGGATAACTCGCGTTCTTGCTGGGGATTAGGGTTCAGCTATCGACATTTGCTTCCCCATCGCCCGTGGCAATGGAGGTATTCCCCACTCACGGACCTTCGGTCCTGATTGTTCGTTGGAAACACCCCCATTACCACGGGCTTACTTCAGAGATAAGACCAGCATTGTTGAATTTTATCTAGAAACTCCGGTGGTGGAGGCAATTACTGCGACTTGCTAGTTGACCTTAGAGTTAACTCTAAGCTTATACTTGCAGTCAATTTCAAGTAATTAGCTGAACTAGTGGAATTGAATGCATGTTGAAAATCAGTGAATTGTCAAAAAAGACGGGGCTTACAGCCCATACGCTGCGCTACTACGAGAAGCACGGCCTCATCAATGCCAGCAATCGAAGCGAGGCGGGCTACCGCTTCTACACGGATTCCGATGTGCGCCGTGTGCAATTCGTTAAGACCGCACGCAATACCGGCTTCTCGTTGGAGGATATTGGCCAGCTACTCTCCATTCGCGTAGACAAGCTCAGCCACAGTTGTCAGGAAGTGACCGACATAACCAGAAAGAAGCTGGACGAGGTGAGTGCAAAACTGACTGAGCTACAGTCGATGCAGCAGACCCTGCAGCTGCTGCTTGAGAGTTGTTGTGGAGGCCCGGAAAACGCCACCCATTGCTCTATCATGGAAGCGCTGGATGCGGGGCTACTCCTAGATAGGGAGGCAGCATCGAGGACTGAACAGCAAGGCGAGACGAAATGAATTTATTAAGCATATTCTGGAGCCTGGTAATTGAGAGTGCGCCGTGGCTACTCATTGGTTATTTGCTGGCTGGTATTATTAAGCAGGTGATACCCAGCGAGTGGGTACATAAACAAATGGCAAAGCCCGGCTTCGTTTCTATCGTTAAGGGGGCATTTATAGGAGCGCCACTTCCGCTTTGTTCCTGCGGCGTAATACCAACTGCGCTTGCAGTGCGCAAGGCCGGCGCATCAAAAGGTGCCACCTCTTCCTTTTTAGTGGCAACGCCCGAAACTGGCGTGGATTCCATCTCATTCTCGTTCGCAGTTCTAGGTCCCGTCTTCGCGTTAGCGCGACCCATTGCGGCTCTTACCAGTGCCATAGTGGCTGGATTATTGGTCAATAGCTTCGATAAGGAAGAGGGAGTTATTGAACCGGTCAAAGCTGAAAGCAGTTGCTGCCACAGTAAAGAGCAGGAGCAGAAGACAGCAGAACCTGGGCTAGGCGAGAAAATGATCAGTGCTGTGCAATACGGTTATGGTCGAATGATCTCCGACACGGCGAAATGGTTGGTGATAGGCCTGGTGGCTGCGACTCTTATAACGGCGGCAGTACCGCAGTCATTCTTTCTGCAATGGGGCGACGGTCTGCTGGCGATGATAGTTATGGTGGTTGTGGGTCTGCCCATGTATATCTGCGCTACGGCATCGACACCGGTCGCTGCGGGCTTCCTCTTCGCCGGTGTATCTCCGGGCGCTGCGCTGGTGTTCATGTTGACCGGCCCCGCTACCAACATAGCCACCATGGGAGTGATCAGGGAGCAGCTGGGTACGCGCTCATTGATTGCTTATATGGTCGGCGTCATTGTGAGCGCGATCGTCAGTGGCCTCATCCTCAATCAACTCTATGCGCTCTACGGCTGGCCGCTACAGCTTTCTCTGATGGAGGAGGGTGTGAGTTATCCGCTGTGGAGACATCTAGCGGCAGTGTTGCTGTGCGCATTGCTCGCGCGAGTCTGGTTACAGCCTTTGTTCCTGCGCAGGGCGGAGCTGCTTGAATCTACTTGATAGATGAGGCGTGGATGCGGTGCTGCGCATCGAGCAAGAACAGGTGATCGGCGCTCTGGGGCAGGGTGGCCAGGCAGTGCCGGCTTAGGCGTTCGAAGTGTTGTATGAAGCGTTCGATGGACTGCTGGTCCATGAGACCAACGGCATCTGCATCGGCCCGGGAACGCAGCTTCTCTTCCTGCAGAGAACGCCACTGAAGAACCTGTTCGAACCCCGGTGCCTGCAACATGATTAGCGTATCCAGCTGTGCGAAGAGCGCCTGATAATCGGCGGCTAACTGACTGTTCACGTATGCACGCCAGCGACCATCGCTGTCCTCATCCGCCTCCAGCGCATTAATCGGCTGTGCAAGCGCAGACTCTTCCTGGGGCCTGGCGCTGACAAACCAGCCTTCCAAAATGACGACATCGATAGGGCCCTGAATCTGTTCGCAGGCTTCATCGGGCAGGCAGTCGTCCATAGCTTTATCGAATCGGGGGAGTCTGACTTCATCCGTCTCCTGTGCCGCGGCGAGTTGCTGCAATACGTGTAGGGCAAGACCTACATCGTGGGTGCCGGGTACACCGCGAGAGCGTAGCAGCGGGTGGATAGTATCTGCCAGCTGCCGGCGCTTCGCCTTGGAATAGTAGAAGTCATCGATTGATAGCTTGGCCACGGAATGGTTTTTCTGTCGTAGCAGAGAGCTCAGTAGTTCGGCGAGTGTGGATTTGCCTGTGCCCTGCGCACCGTTGATGCCGACAGTGAAAGGGCGTCGTTTTTTCCCTTGAATCACGCTGTCGATTTTTTCCTCAATTCCCTGCAGAAGCGGCAAGAAAAATTGCCGCGCGTCAGCGGCATAGGTCTGGGGGAGATGCTCCCGCTGGATAAACTCGTCAATAAGCTGTTGATACATTGTGTATAGATTATCAGTTAAGAATCCCCATGGCGAAAATTGATTCTGTGCACACTGTTCGGTGTGTTAGCAAAACATCCTGTGTTAGCATCTAGGCAGTTATTCCAATTCTACTTTGGACGGATAGCCCAAATAGCTTTTCGTCTGGTGCCTGGCACCACTATCGATTCTATCCTAAATGAAATCTTCACTATTGCCAGAGAGACCACTGCTTATTTCGCCGACCCTAGCCGCGACCATAGGTTTGGAAGAGGCGGTTATGTTGCAGGTTCTCGCCGAGCTAATCCATAGCAAGGAAAAGCGTGAGCGCTCATTGAACCCGTCTTTGGAATGGGCGGCACTCGATGAGGGCGATCTGCAGAAAGCGTTTCCCTTCTGGGCGCCGGTAGACATACGTCGCGTGCAGAGCAGCTTGTTGAACCTCGGCCTGATAGCCGTCGATCCATCCGTCGATAGCAGCGCTAGTTTCTACGCCGTGGTCGACCCTGGCGATATCACTGAAGATAACCGGGTCACCCGTTTGCAGAGCGTGCCCAGCCAGGAGTCAGCGCAGCCGCGTGAAGCAACAGCGATGCCAAGCAGCGGCAATGCCTCGTTGATCGCGCCGAATTGGCAGCCAAGCCTGGACTGGATAAAGAAGTGCAAGCAGCACAGTATTCCGGAAGAATTTGTTCATGCTCTGGTTCCTGAATTTGTGAGCTACTGGCGAGATCGAGGCCAGGCGCGCTTTTCCTGGGGTAATGCGTTCTATAAGCATGTCCTGAAAGAATGGCGCAATGAGCAGACTCGTAAGGGAGCATTCGAGCTGGCGACAGAGATGTCGGCGCAATGGCGGCCCAGCGAAGATGCGGCAGGTATATTGGAGATTTCCGGTATCAATAGCAGTTTTATAGAAGATGCCATTCCCGAGTTCGTGCTCTACTGGCGTGAACGTGGAATGGTGAACGGCGCGTGGAACACGAAGTTCATCGAGCACATACGCCGGCAATGGGCCAAGTTCTCGGCATCGTTTGGTTACGATGATACGCCGAAGGCGATCTCGGCAAATTGGCAGCCCAGCAGTGACTGTTTCGAGATTCTGCAGCTTGCAGAAATCGATGAAGACTATGCGAGAAGTAAGATTCCTGAGTTTGTCATGTATTGGAAGGATAGCCAGCAGGTGAAGTCATCTTGGAATACGGTGTTTCTTCAGTTCATTAAGCAAGATTGGGCGCGACAGCTGAAACAAAGTGAAGGCGCGGATATAGGTTATGCAGAAAATCAATCCCTTGTTGGATCAAGCCAGCAACGAGTTAAAGAAAGATTCCAGCGCATCGCTGACCGAAGTTGGGCAGAGTAGACACGCCCCTGAGGACTCTGAGGGTGTGGCGGAATCCACTGGCGATTTTAACGAAGGCGTCAAGCTCGACCGTGTGGATGCAATAAATCAGATCTTCGCGGAATTCGAGTTTGCCTATCACAATCAATTTCACAAAGCCTTCAACAGCGAAGAGAGCCAGATAATAGCCAAGAAGTATTGGTTGGCGAGCCTGGAGAATTATTCACCGCTGCAGATCGTGCACGCGGCAAAGCAGGTGATTCGATCGCAGGATTACCTGCCCTCAATCGCCGCTCTGGTGAAGGCCTGTGATCAGGGTCTTGACCTCTTCGGCCTGCCATCGCCGCGGCAGGCCTATATAGAAGCCTGTTCCGCGCACTCGCCGAAGCGCGACTTCACCTGGAGTCACGAGGCAGTCTATCTGGCGGGTCAGGCGACAGGGTGGTTCCTGCTGGCTAGCGAACCTGAATCAAAGTCTCTGCCATTATTTGAATACCACTATGAATTGCTATGCAGGCGCGTGATAAACGGGGAGGACTTAGTAGCGAATGCAGCGACGCCTCTTGCCGAGAATTTGCCGCGACCGCTAAGCAAGAGCGAGACGAAGGCACGACTGGCTAAGCTAAAAGAAGAGTTCGGTCTCTAAACTCTTACCTCAGATTCCCACCTCAGACCCTCACCTCTCATCGAGGGTTCTTGCAAGCACGCTAGCTGTTAAGTTTTTTGTATTTTACGCGTGTCGGCTCATTGGACTCGCCTGTACGCTTTTTACGTTCCACTTCGTAGTCCGTGTAGTTCCCCTCGTGCCAAATCACTTCGCTGTCGCCCTCGAAGGCTAGGATATGTGTGCAGATGCGGTCCAGAAACCAGCGATCGTGGGAGACGACGATCACGCAGCCAGGGTAGGCAAGAAGGCCTTCTTCCAGGGCGCGTAGTGTTTCTACGTCCAAATCGTTGGTCGGTTCGTCCAACAGCAAAACATTGCCGCCGCGTTTCAACAGCTTGGCCATATGCAGCCGATTGCGTTCACCGCCGGACAGGTCTTTTACAAACTTCTGCTGATCGCCGCCTTTGAAGTTGAAGCGACTGGCATAGGCTCTTGAAGAGATTTCGTACTTGCCGATCTGCAGCTGCTCCTGCTCTTCAGATATTTCCTGCCAGACGGTATTCTCACCATTCAATTCGTCACGGCTCTGATCGACATAGGCCAGATCGACAGTCTCGCCTAATTCGATGCTGCCACTATCGGGCTGTTCTGCGCCTACTAGCATGCGCAAGAAAGTCGTCTTGCCCGCGCCGTTGCCGCCGATGATGCCGACGATGCTTCCCTTGGGCACCGAGAAGCTCAGATTCTCGATCAGGCTCTTGTCATCGAAGCCCTTGCACAGGTTGCGTACTTCGATGACCTTGTCACCCAGACGATTGCCGGGCGGTATATACAGCTCAGATGTCTCGTTACGCTTCTGAAAATCCTGCGAGTTAAGCTCCTCGAAGCGCGCAATACGCGCCTTGCTCTTGGACTGCCGGCCCTTGGGGTTAGCGCGCACCCATTCCAGTTCGGACTTGATAGTGCGCTCGTGGGCGGCCTCTTGCTTGGCCTCGGTTTGCAGTCGTTTCTCCTTTGTCTCAAGCCAGTTGCTGTAGTTGCCTTCATAGGGAATGCCGTGACCACGGTCTAATTCGAGAATCCAGCCTGCCGCATTATCGAGGAAGTAGCGATCGTGTGTGATGGCTACTACGGTTCCGTTATAGTCCTGCAGGAAGCGTTCTAGCCAGCCTACGCTCTCGGCGTCGAGATGGTTGGTGGGTTCATCTAATAGCAGCATATCGGGTTTTGAGAGCAAGAGGCGGCACAGTGCCACGCGGCGCCGCTCTCCGCCCGATAGTTTGCTCACATCCGCCTCCCAGGGCGGCAGGCGCAGGGCGTCTGCGGCGCGCTCGAGAATTCGCTCTATGTCCCAGCCATCGCAGGTGTCGATCTTGGTCTGTAGCTCGCCTTGCTTCTCTAGCAGGGCGGTCATCTCATCGTCGCTCATGGGTTCGGCGAATTTGTCGCTTATGGCATTGAATTCTTCTACTAGGCTGATGATTTCTTTCACCCCCTGCTGCACATTGCCACGGACATCGGCAGTCTCATCCAGCTCGGGCTCCTGTGGCAGGTAGCCAATATTGATATCTGACTGAGCGCGGGCCTCGCCGTTAAATTCCTTGTCCACACCCGCCATAATGCGCAGCAGTGTCGACTTACCGGAACCATTTAGCCCCAGCACGCCGATCTTCGCTCCGGGGAAGAAGGAGAGAGAGATGTCCTTTAGGATTTCTCGCTTGGGTGGGACGATCTTGCCGACCTGGTGCATGGTGTATACAAATTGTGCCATTGAGCTTGTCCTGATATTTATGTATTTACTGTCTACGGAGCCGAATCCGTCGGTGCCGAGGCTGTCACTGTGCTGCCCCTCTGCTGGGCTATTATGGCACAGGGGCAGAGCACTATGTGCCCAAAAAGCGCGTCAGAATTCCAAGAATATTAATGCCCATCGAAAGCTCATCATGTAGAATAGCGCCTTCAAAAATCCCGATGTCGCAAACACAATCGGGACACAAACCCAGACCGAATCTAGAGACCCTTGTAACCCTATTTTAGCCTTTGGAGCAGCAGATGTTTAAGAGCGATACCAGTCTTTCAGAATTTGACCCAGAAATTAGCGCGGCCATAGAAGCTGAGAGAACTCGCCAAGAAGAACACATCGAGCTGATCGCCTCAGAGAACCACGCGAGCCCTCTGATCATGGAGGCGCAGGGTTCGGTTTTAACCAACAAATATGCCGAGGGTTATCCTGGCAAGCGTTACTACGGCGGTTGCGAGCATGTCGATGTAGTAGAAAATCTAGCCATCGCCAGAGTGAAGGAACTCTACGGGGCTGATTATGCAAACGTGCAACCTCACTCTGGTTCGCAGGCAAATGCGGCGGTCTATATGGCGCTACTTAAGCCTGGTGAAACCGTACTAGGCATGAGTCTGGCAGACGGGGGTCATCTTACTCACGGAGCCAGCGTAAGTTTCTCGGGTCGTATCTATAATGCAGTGCAGTATGGTCTCAATAGCGATACCGGTGAGATTGACTATGAGCAGGTCAATGCCCTGGCCCAGGAACACAAGCCGAAGATGATCATGGCCGGCTTTTCTGCCTATTCACGCGTTGTCGACTGGCAGAAGTTCCGCGATATCGCCGATAGCGTCGGCGCCTACTTCGTAGTCGACATGGCTCACGTTTCCGGATTGATTGCGGCCGGCGTATATCCGAGTCCGGTCAACATCGCCGATGTCACTACATCTACCACCCACAAAACCTTGCGCGGACCACGGGGTGGAATCATTCTGGCCAGAGCGAATCCGGAGCTAGAGAAGAAACTCAACTTCGCGGTATTCCCCGAGAGTCAGGGCGGCCCATTGATGCATGTTATTGCAGCGAAGGCGGTGTGCTTTAAAGAGGCGATGAGCGAAGACTTCAAAGTGTATCAGCAGCAGGTTGTCGCTAACGCCAGAACTATGGCGAAGGGTTTTATCGATAGAGGCTTCGATGTGGTGTCCGGTGGCACCGATGATCATCTATTCCTTCTCAGTCTGGTCAAGCAGGATATTACCGGTAAAGACGCCGATGCCGCTCTGGGTCGAGCGAATATCACCGTGAACAAGAACGCCGTTCCAAACGATCCGAAGCCGCCATTCGTTACGAGTGGCCTGCGACTGGGCTCGCCGGCAATCACCACGCGAGGCTTCGGCGAGGCAGAGGTGGCCGATCTAACCGCATGGATGTGTGATATTCTCGACGATATTGAGAATGAAGCGGTAATTGCCGAGGTGAAGCAAAAGGTGGTTGATCTTTGCGCACGCTTTCCCGTGTACCAACGGTAGCGACGAGTAATAGCCGGCTCCTTAGTGGAGTCGGTCGAATAGAATAGTACATTATTATAATATTAGTGGAATGAGTGGTTTTTATGCATTGTCCTTTTTGTGGCGCGATTGATACCAAGGTTATAGATTCCCGATTAGTTACCGAGGGCAATCACGTCCGACGTAGGCGTGAATGCATCACCTGCGAAGAAAGATTTACCACTTATGAATCCGCTGAATTAGTAATGCCGAGAATTATTAAGCAAGGTGGTATTCGCGAGCCGTTTAACGAAGACAAATTGATGGCGGGATTAACGAAGGCATTAGAGAAGCGTCCAGTTAGTATCGAGAAGGTTGAGGAAGCTATCACGCGTATAAAGGCAAGCCTGCGCGCTACCGGAGAGCGTGAAATACAATCCCGTGATGTGGGTGAGCAGGTGATGAAGGAGCTGCGTAACCTGGATGAGGTGGCCTTCGTCAGATTCGCCTCGGTATACCGTAGCTTCAAAGATCTTAATGAATTCCGTGCGGAAATCGATCGCCTCTCCCAAGACAACATTAAATAAGTTCAGCATATTAACCGTTCCCTAAACCGATAATACTGCGCTGCTGCTAGTAGCTGTCTTTATTCATAGAACATATTGCTTTGTCACTGAGCTATCTTGCTAATGAAAGTCATGAAAAAAATCCGCAACGATGAGCTAGAGCCAGCGATTCTTGACTGGCCAGTCTATATGCAAAGAGCAATAGATTTAGCCGGCAATTCTATCAACACTTCGCCAAATCCCAGAGTAGGTTGTGTCCTGGTTTCGGATTCAAAAATCGTGGGTGAAGGTTGGCATATTGCAGCCGGTGAAGCACATGCCGAGGTAATGGCGTTAGTGCAGGCTGGAGCGCGTGCAAAGTCGTCTGTTGCTTTTGTGAGTCTTGAGCCCTGCTCGCACATAGGTCGCACCGGCCCCTGCAGTGATGCATTGATCGAAGCTAATGTCGCCATCGTGGTGATCGCAAGCATAGACCCTAATCCTGCTGTCGCAGGACAAGGCGTTGATAAACTACTCGCTGCAGGTATAGAAGTGGTTCAGTTGATTGATTTTGATCTGGCTGCCCGCGGTCTCAATCCTGGCTATTTTAAGAGAAGAGAAGAAGGGCGCCCTTATGTGCGATGCAAGCTGGCAATGAGCCTCGATGGTCGCACAGCTTTAGTGAATGGTGAGAGCAAGTGGATAAGTGGTCCGCAATCGCGCAGCGATGTACAACGTCTGCGTGCCGCAAGCAGCGCCGTGCTAACCGGTATAGAAACAGTGTTAGCTGACGATCCATCTCTAAATGTTCGCCTAGAAGAATTAAAGCTGGATCCGGAAGAGTTAGCTCTCAATCAGCTAGCTCTCTCTCGGCAGCCACTGCGAGTGATTCTTGATAGTCAGTTCCGAACTCCGGAAACCGCAAAGATTCTGGAAGCCCCGGGTGAGGTCAAGATCTTCGGGGTCGAGGCGCTGGATTCGGCCAAAACCCCTACAGCAAATGTGGAATACAGGCAGTTCGAGGCGAGAGGGAAGAGAGTAAATCTACATTCTATGCTAGAATCCCTGGCCTCCGATTTTGCCTGCACCGAGGTGCTAGTAGAGGCCGGCGCCACACTTAGTACGGCATTCATTGAAGCAGGCTTGGTCGATGAACTTATTCTCTACATTGCGCCGAAGTTGTTAGGTAGCGATGCAAGGTCTTTGCTCAACATAACGGGCATACAGTCTATGTCGGATTGTTTAAATTTTGAGATTACCGACCTGCGGCAGATTGACAGCGATATTCGCGTCACCTTGAAGCCGGTCTAATCTAAGTTGATAGATAATACATAGTAGTTTTACGATAGCGAATTTAGAAAAATGTTTACTGGAATTATCGAAGCGATTGGCTCAGTAGCCAAGTTACAACAGTTAGGTTCAGACTGGCGTCTTACGATCGATAGTGGAAAGCTGGATCTTGGCGATGTGGGTCTGGGCGATAGCATCGCTGTAAATGGCTGCTGTCTCACCGTCGTAGAGTTGCACGGTGCTTCGTTCAGTGCGGATGTATCGAATGAGTCAATGCGCTGCACGGCGCTGGGTGATTTCAACGCCGGCAGTCGTGTTAACTTGGAAAAAGCGATGCTGGCGAATGGGCGTCTTGGGGGCCACATCGTTAGCGGTCACGTGGACGGGGTAGGCCTGCTGCAGGAGTCGTCGGCAGATGGCAACAGTGTGCGCTTGGTCTATGAGGCTCCCGAAGAGCTGGCCAAGTATATCGCGGCGAAGGGATCAATCTGTATCGATGGCACAAGCCTTACGGTGAATGAAGTAAGCGGATCGAAGTTTACTGTCAATGTCATTCCGCACACGCAGATAGAAACGATAATTGGCGACTACAAGACAGGTCAGCGCGTTAACCTGGAGGTCGATCTCGTAGCACGCTATCTAGAGCGACTGCTGACGGGAAGTAGCCCAGACGATAAAGTAGTGGATAAAGAATTTTTGGCAAAGCATGGCTTTGATTAAGTGAGTTAAAAGAGTAGCAAAGAGTTTGAATAAACTATGAAGTTGAATTCGATAGAAGAGATCATCGACGATATTCGCCAGGGCAAGATGGTGATATTGATGGACGATGAAGATAGAGAGAACGAGGGCGATCTAATTATTGCCGCCGAGCGTGTGCGTACCGAAGATATAAACTTCATGGCAACCAATGCGCGCGGATTGATCTGCCTGACTCTCACCCATGAGCGCTGCAAACATCTGAAGTTGCCACTCATGGTGAATGAAAACAATACACCCTATAACACCAATTTTACCGTCTCAATTGAAGCGGCGACCGGGGTTACTACCGGTATCTCGGCGGCAGATCGGGCGCGCACTATTCAAGTGGCGGTTGGGCGCGAGAGCGCTGCCGATGACATTGTGCAACCTGGGCATATTTTCCCCATCATGGCACAACCCGGCGGCGTGCTACGCAGAGCCGGTCATACCGAGGCGGGCTGCGACCTCGCGCGTCTGGCAGGCTACTCGCCGGCGGCCGCAATCGTCGAGATTATGAATGAAGACGGATCGATGGCTAGACGCCCCGATCTGGAGAAGTTTGCTGAAAAGCACAAGATCAAGATTGGCACTATTGTCGATCTGATTCACTACCGAATCGCCAACGAGCACACTGTTACCAAGATTTCTAGCGCCAAGATGGAAACCAAGTTTGGTGAGTTCGATGTCCATACCTACAAGGATTCTATAAGTGGCAGTCTGCACCTGGCATTTACTAAGGGTGAAATTGCAGCCGATATCCCTCTGCTGGTGCGGGTGCATATTCCAAATACGGTCCGTGATATCTGCGAGGTCTATAACTCCAGTCGCACCAGTTGGTCCTTCGGCGATGCCCTGAAGAAAATTGCCGAGGAAGGCAATGGGGTGGCTGTGTTATTATCGGGTGAAGACTATGGTCAGAGTATGGAGCAGAATATAGCGAATATACTGACCGATGGCTCCGAGGCGAATCAGACGAATCGGGGTGGCAGCGATCTAACCATAGGTACCGGTTCTCAGATTCTCAGAGATTTGGGAGTCGGCCAAATGCGGCTATTGAGTTTTCCGGCCAAATTCAATGCTATTTCAGGCTTCGATCTGGAGGTGGTTGAGTTCGTCGCGTTCGAGAAATAGCAGTCTAATTTTTAAGGACTATAGAAGAACAAGTAGGAATAGGTAATGAGCACTATAAAGACAATCGAAGGCAACTATAACAATGCGTCAGCCAGATATGTTATCGCTGTAGCGCGGTTTAATAGCTTCATCGTAGATCATTTGGTCGAAGGTGCGATCGATGTATTGCGCAAGCATGGCGTGATGGATAAAGACATTATGGTCATCAAGGTGCCGGGTGCATTCGAACTGCCACTTGCGGTTCAGAAAATTGCCTCTGGCGATGACTGCGATGCTGTGATTGCCTTGGGTGCGGTAATTCGCGGTGGAACACCGCATTTTGAATACGTAGCCGGTGAATGTGTAAAGGGATTGAGTCAGGTGAGTCTGGCGTCTAGCAAGCCCGTCTCATTCGGCGTTCTAACCGTCGATTCGATAGAGCAGGCAATAGAGCGGGCGGGAACAAAGGCTGGAAACAAGGGCGCCGAGGCTGCAATCACCGCCATAGAGATGGTTAGCCTGTTAAGACAATTGGAGCACTAGCTAGTGCCATCCAAGGCCGACCCCAAGACTGAAGCTCAGGCTAAAACTAAGGCTAAGCCTAAAGCAGAAGCGAGCTCTTCGGCTCCCGCAAAAAAAAGGCCTCGTGCCAAGAGTAAACTACCTCTTGCCCAGCGCCGCAAGGCTCGCACTCTGATCATGCAGGCCCTGTATCAATGGCATATTAGTGAATCCGATCCCCTGGTGATTGAAGCGCAATTCCATGAACAGAATGGCGGCAAGATAGATTGGGAATATTTCGCGGAAGTTTTTCTGGAAATACCCAAGCAACAAGAAATTCTGGATCATCATATAAGTCCCTTATTAGACCGCGAGTTAAAGTCGTTAGATCCGGTTGAGCGGGCTCTGCTATACCTTGGAACCTTCGAATTGGCTAATCGAATAGATGTCCCCTACCGAGTTGTCATCAACGAATGTGTGGAATTGGCCAAAACCTTCGGAGCTACCGAAAGCCATAAATATATTAACGGTGTCTTGGATAAGTTGGCTGTGACTTTGCGGCCTGTCGAACAAGCATCCAAATAGCCAGTGCAATAAGCCGTTCAGATCGATCGCACTTTACAGGCGATCACTGAGCTATCGTCGGTATGCAACTTCATGGACAAATCCAGCAGCCAATCAGAGTTTGAGATTATTCGCCGCTATTTTGCGAGTTCGAATTTGTCCTTCAAGCGCGATGGAATCGAGCTTGGGATTGGTGATGATGCCGCGCTCATAGACGTACCTGAGAACAAGCATCTTGCCATGTCCATGGATGTCCTGGTCTCCGGCATACATTTTCCCGCCGATGCAGACCCGGCACTGATAGCCAACCGCGCTCTTGCCGTCAACCTGAGTGATCTGGCGGCGATGGCTGCACAGCCTTACTGTTTTACTTTGGGCCTCGTGCTTCCCGATAGCGATGAGATCTGGCTACAGAGGTTTAGTGAGGGGCTGGCGAGCCTCGCCAGACAATACAATTGTCCTCTGGTAGGTGGTGATACCAGTCGCGGTCCTCTGAGTATTAGCATACAGGTTCAGGGATTAGTAGATCGATCGCAGGCTGCCCGCCGCAGCGCTGCGAGTAGTGGTGATAAAATTTACGTCAGTGGCAATCTAGGCGATGGGGCTGTTGCTCTGCTCGCGCTCGGGCTAGACTCACATCTAGGCGATAGCTTTTCATTCGGGGTACAGTCGCTCAGCGATCAAGATAGACAATACTTCAGCGATGCCTTTTTCAAGCCACAGCCGCAGCTTGAACTAGCCGATGCAGCTGGAAAATTATTTTCCAGCTGCATCGATATCTCCGATGGTTTGCAGGGCGACTTGGGGCATATTCTCGCAGCCAGCTCAATGGCCGCTACTATTAACATAGATGCCTTACCGTATTCGATGCCTTCCCAACGCTGCATGGATACTGAGAATCGAATAGTGGCCGCGTTGTTCGGTGGTGATGACTATCAGTTATGTTTCACCGTCCCCGGGAGAGATTGTGCCGAGTTGGAGAGACTAGCCAGAGACATCGGTGTGAGAGTAAGCAGTATTGGTGAAATCGTCAGCGGAGAAGGCGTCGTTTATCTCGACTCTGATGGAGCGCCAGTTGATTTTTCAGCGCGAGCCTATCAGCATTTCGCATCTATCCAGCCAGCCTGTTAAGGTAACTAGTAGTAAGATAACTATTCTTAAGATAACCATGAATTCAAACAAGGCAATATTAAGCAACCCGATACACCTGTTAGCCTTTGGTTTCGGTTCGGGTTTGTCACCAAAGGCCCCCGGCACAGCAGGCACTGTTGTTGCCCTGCTTATATATCTGCTGTTACCCGCCATGTCGCCGCTGCTTTATGCGGTGATGATTCTAGTGAGCTTTGTGCTGGGCATCTGGCTATGCGGCAAAACGGCAGAAGATCTAGGGGTTCATGATCATGGAGGCATAGTCTGGGATGAGTTTGTAGGCTATTGGATTACCATGTTTATGGCACCAAGCGGCCTGATTTGGGCTATTGTGGGCTTCGCGCTGTTTCGGGTGCTGGATATTTTCAAGCCCTGGCCCATTAAATGGGCAGATAAAGAGCTCGCTGGAGGGCTGGGAATCATGCTTGATGATGTTTTAGCAGGTATAATGGCCGCCCTGTGTATACAGGCCCTGGTTGTGCTAATTGGCTAGGGTCCTAAGGATTTAGAGGAAAGCTTTTTGACAGTTTCATTTGTAGCATCGGCGATCTTGCCCACACAGTGGGGACAATTCACGATTCATGGCTTCGAAGACGAGAGTAATGGCAAAGAGCATGTGGCTCTAGTTTTCGGCGAGCCTGATTCAAACCAACCACTTCTTTGCAGAGTCCACTCCGAATGCCTGACCGGCGACTGTATGTTCAGTCTGCGTTGTGACTGCGGGCCGCAGCTACAGCGCGCGATGGAGAGTGTAGCGAAAGAAGGGCGCGGCATAATTCTGTATCTGCGTCAGGAAGGTCGTGGCATCGGCTTGTTAAACAAGATAAAGGCTTACGCCCTGCAAGACACTGGAGCCGATACAGTAGAGGCTAATGTGCAGCTCGGTTTCGATCCTGACCTTCGTGAGTACCAAATCTGTAAACCCATGTTCGATCATTTTGGCATTAAGAGTCTGCGTCTAATGACCAATAATCCTGAAAAAATAGACGCAATAACCGAGATGGGCATTGAGGTGACGGAAATAGTGCCAATACATACCGGTTCCAATCCTCACAACGAAAATTACCTGGCGGTGAAGGTTGATAAAATGGGACATATCAACAAGCCCACTTAAATCATGGCAATGCTGACGAGCTAGTTTGTGTCTTCCCCGAAAAAACAGATTACTGTAGATTTTTTGCGTCATGGAGAGCCGGTGGGCGGTGAAGTATTACGCGGCCGTATCGATCATCCCTTGAGTGATTTGGGTTGGTTGCAGATGCAAAAGGCGGCAGCGCTATGCGCCGAGTTAAAGACATCCGCTGCGACCCCTCGCTGGACCCATCTAATTTCCTCCCCGCTGCAACGTTGTCGTGTCTTTGCCGAACACCTGGCGAGCGAAACCGGAGTGCAGTTACAGGTGCAAGAGCAGTGGCAGGAAATTGATTACGGCGACTGGGATGGCATGTTGCTCTCGGATTGGCGAGGCGAGGCGGCAGAGCAGTTTAAGGAATTTCGAAAAGATAGTTCGAAGTTGGTACCGCCGAATGGCGAGGCTTTTCTTACGTTCAGAGACAGAGTATTACAGGCGTGGAATGAGATCGCGCAGCTTCCCGATGGCAGTCATGTGTTGATTGTAACCCACGGTGGCGTTCTGAGAGTTGTACTGCCTACGGTATTGGGCATGCCACTTAATCGCAGTTATCCCCTACACATTCCCTTCGCGTCTTTCAGTCGAATTACTCTTGCCGTTTCCGCTAGCGCGGACGCAGATGATGATGAAAAGGTGGGTGCGAGTCTGGTTTTTCACAACGCCGCGGAATACGAAGGCGGCTAGTTAGTCTCCAGCCGTGTCCTGCTAAGGTCTATCTGTTCACACATGCTCTCGGCACCAAGCAACGCGCGCGGCGTATGACGCTGCAGCAGTTCCGGGGGCACGAAGAACAGTGAGTTAGTAGCGACCGCGCTGAGTTGCTCCCATTTGAGCCAGTCGTCTAACCATTCTGGGCGTTCTATGTCCATGCCGCTTGCAACGATAGCCTGCGGGTTTCTCACTAGCACGGCTTCCGTGCTCACCTTGGGGGCAACGAGCTGAATATCGGCGAAGATATTTACACCGCCGCATAGGCTGATAATGTCGTTAATCAATTCATTGCCTCCTGCACTGATCAGCGGTCTGTCCCATACCTGGTAGAACGTTCTAACGGGCGACTTGTGCCTGAATTTTTCAGACAGCGCGCCAAGTTTGGCTTCGAAATCATCTATCACTCTATCTGCCGAGGTCTCGGTACCAGCTAGTACGGCGAGTCGCCGCAAATGACTCGGGATGGAGGCGAGGTTTTTGGGTTCGGCGATATAGACTGTTATTCCCAGTTCCCGCAGTCGATTGACCGAGGCTCTGGGGTTTCCGCTCTGCCAGGCTACGACCAGGTCGGGACTCAGTTGCAGTATCTTCTCCATATCCAACAGGTCATGGCGGCCAATAATCGGCAGTGTCTCCGCCTGCGGCGGATAGTCACTGTAATCGACGACACCGACCATTTTTGAACCGGCGCCCGCTGCAAAGAGTAGTTCGGTTAGGGATGGTGCAAGGCTAATGATGCGCTCGGCGGGCCTGTCGAGTCTAACCACCGTGCCCTCGTCGTCCAGGACTTCCGCTGCGAACGAACTTTGACTCAGAGACAGGAATGTAAATAGGCAAGCTAGCAGCAGCTTGGTGATAATGCGCGAAGAATAGCGCATCAGTAGTCGATGCCCTTCTGAACTTTCACACCATCATAGAAGGCATGTTTGTTTTCGCCCAGTTCGGTCACGGTGTCGGCTAGCTCTATAAGCTCTTTCGACGCGCTGCGCCCGGTAACTATCACGTGCTGAGCGGCAGGCCTTCCCTCCAGGGTGGACAACACCATCTCCTTGTCCAGATAGCCATAGGTGAGCATATAGGTTAACTCGTCGAGAATAACTACATCGAATTCCGGATTGTTCAACATCGATGCGGCGTGCTTCCAAGTCTCCTCGGCTGCAGCGATATCCTTGTCCCGATCCTGAGTCTCCCAGGTAAACCCTGTATTCATTACATGAAACTTAACCAGAGGATTATCGGCGAATAGCATCTGCTCGCCACACTCCCACTGGCCCTTAATGAATTGGATGACGCCACAGCGAAGACCATGGCCCACACTCCGGGCCAACATGCCAAAGGCCGAGGTACTCTTGCCTTTGCCATTGCCTGTGAGAACTACCATCAAGCCCTTGTCGATCGTTGCCTCGGCGATGCGTCCATCTATATATTCTTTCTTGCGTTGCATCGCCTTCTTATGACGTATGGCTCTTTCCTCGGATGTAGACACATTGTGCTCCGGTATTGGTTTGGGTGGAGAAGCTTGTAAGAATCGTGCGGTTTTGCCTGATTCTCAGAAAACTATTTTCGGTTCGGAAATCTCTAGACGGCTTCCGAGTGAATCTTGCAGTCTTTCAGTTTCTTCTTGATCGCCGTGGCAATACTTGTCGCGTCCAGGCCGACGTCTGCTAGCATTTTTGGCACCTTGCCATGCTCCAGGAAGGTATCGGGCAGCCCCAGATTCAGAACCGGTATTTGATAGTTAGAGGCGAGTAAGAATTCGTTGACGGCAGATCCGGCGCCGCCCATTACAGTGTTCTCTTCGATGGTTACTATCAGTTGGTGTTTCGCTGCCATATCGCCAATGATTTCTTCGTCCAGCGGCTTAACGAAACGCATATCGATTAGCGTCGAATCGAGATCCTCTGCGACTTCCAGCGCAGGAGTTACCATGCTGCCGAAGGCGAGAATAGCGACTGACTTGCCGCTGCGGCGCACAACAGCCTTGCCTATTGTTACCGGTTCCAGTCCAGTCTCGATTTCCTTGCCCGGTCCCTTGCCTCGAGGATAGCGTATCGCCGATGGGCCAGTATGATGGTAGCCGGTGGAGAGTAACTTGTAAGTTTCATCTTCGTTGCTAGGCGTCATCAGCAACATGTTCGGTATGCAGCGCAGATAACTGAGATCGAAACTACCGGCGTGGGTGGGGCCATCCTCACCGACAAGCCCGGCTCTATCGATGGCGAACATGACGTTGAGATTCTGCAGGGCTACATCATGAATCAACTGGTCATAGCCCCGCTGTAGGAAGGTTGAATAGATGGCAACGATGGGCTTCAGCCCATCACAGGCCATGCCGGCTGCAAAGGTGACAGCGTGCTGTTCGGCAATCGCTACATCGTGAAAGCGCTCTGGAAATTCCGTAGCAAACTTGCGCATGCCCGAGCCTTCACCCATAGCGGGTGTGATGCCTACGACGAGCTCATCATGTTGCGCAACGTCACAAAGCCAATCGCCGAAGACTTCCGAATAGCTCGGGGAGGATGTGACTTTCGCTGCTACCTCGACGGTTTCCTCTGCTGCTTCTTCAGTAGGCCCATTCTTCATGCTGGCGCCAGGATCAATCTTGCTCAAGGCATGCATGCCGAAGGGATCGTTTTCAGACTCAAGGTAGCCCTTCCCCTTTTGGGTAATGATATGCAGCAGCTGCGGCCCGCGCAGCGTCTTGATGTTGCTGAGAATCTCGACCAGGCCGTTCGTATCATGGCCATCTACAAGGCCGATATAGTTGAAGCCAATTTCCTCGAAAAGCGTGCCAGGAGACACCATTCCCTTCATATATTCTTCTGCGCGATGCGCTGCCCGCAATGCCGGCGGAATTTTTGAGAGAACGCGCTTACTGCCGGTACGAATAAAGTTGTAGGGCTTGCTCGCCCACATCCGCGCGAAGTAACTTGAGAGACCGCCAACGTTGTTGGAGATAGACATATTATTATCGTTGAGAATCACGAGAATATTGTCATCGAGATGGCCGGCATGGTTTAGCGCCTCGAATGCCATGCCCGCTGTCATCGCTCCGTCACCGATTACCGCAATATTATGCCGCTGCTTGTCTTGCAAACGTGCCGCTACCATCAGGCCTAATGTGGCACTTATCGACGTGCTGGAGTGACCTACGCCGAAGGTATCAAATTCGCTCTCGCCTCGATTCGGGAAAGCCGCCAGGCCGCCGGCCTGACGCATGGTTAGCATCTGGTCTCTGCGGCCGGTCAGTATCTTGTGAGGGTACGCCTGGTGGCCCACATCCCAGACCAGCTTGTCCTTCGGCGTGTCGAATACATAGTGCAGAGCGATGGTAAGCTCGACAACCCCCAGGCCAGCGCCAAAATGTCCGCCGGTCTGGCCCACGGAGTAAAGAAGATAGGCGCGCAGTTCATCCGCCAGCTGAGCTAGCTGATCCAGCTCCAGAAGTTTCAGGTCGGTAGAATTGTCTACCTTGTCCAGCAACGGCGTGTCGGGCCTGGACAAGGGTATTTCATTAAGCATAGCGGTATATCAACTCCAGATGCCCCCATGCTAACTGAAAGTAGCCTTGGGAGGCGAAAACGGGCGTAAGTTAAAGCACTGTCACCGAATCGTCAATTATACTCAATTCAGTGCAATCTGCTCACCACGTAAGAGGCAAGTTCTCTTAGTGGGTCTGCGCTGGGGGGAAACCCCTCTAGAGCAGCGATCGCCTTGTCTGACAGAGAGGTAGCCAGCTCCGTGGCCTGCTCTATGCCAAGCAAGGACACATAGGTGGGTTTGTTCTTGTCACTGTCCGAGCCCTGCGGCTTGCCTAGCTGCGAAGTGTCGCTGGTAACGTCCAGAATGTCATCCTGCACCTGGAATGCCAGCCCGATATTGTCCGCATAGTCAGCTAGCGCGTTCATCTGCGACTCACTGGCGGAACCGGCGCTCATGCCGCCAAGTAACACGGCACATCGAATCAGGGCCCCGGTCTTCAGCTTATGCATCTGTTCTAGCTGCTCGAGAGTCAATTTCTCTCCAACTGCTTCAAAGTCCAGACTCTGACCTCCAACCATGCCAGTGGCTCCAGCGGCCTGACTCAGTAGGTGGACCATCGCCAGGCTAGTCGTTGCCTCGAGGGGCTCACCGTCCGAACTAAGCAGCGCGAAGGCCAGAGACTGCAATGCATCGCCGACCAGAATTGCCGTAGCCTCGTCGTAGGCCTTATGCACTGTGGGCTTGCCGCGGCGCAAATCATCGTCATCCATGGCAGGCAGGTCATCATGAACCAGTGAGTAGCTGTGTATTAGCTCGACGGCCGCGGCCGCATTGTCGGCGGCTGCCAGCTCTCCACCCACGGCGAGCGCGCTGCCATAGGCTAGTACGGGGCGAATACGCTTGCCGCCGCCGAGACAGGCATATTGCATCGCTTGTTTTAGCGTGTGGCTGATGATTTCGGTATCGAGCTTCTCGGCAAGGCGCTGATCAACCCGCTGCTGACATTGCGTCAGAAACTCATCCAGCATCTTGATATTCGATGAAGTCATGAGGGGTAGCTATTCTTCCACATCGTCTAGGTCTATCTCTTCGGTGTCGCCATTCTCATTTAGCAATAGCTGTACTTTCTGTTCGGCGTTCTTGAGGGCGCTCTGGCATTCTCGAGTTAGCTTGATGCCTTTCTCGAATGCCTGCAGGGATTCTTCCAGAGTAAGCTCGCCGTCTTCCATGGAAGACACCAGTTCTTCCAGATTCTCCAGCGCTTGCTCAAAATCGAATGTTGCTTGCTTCTTCTTTGTCATGATTTTGTTCCGGTATACAGATAATTCGGGATTATACGCCAAGTCCATCGGATTTTATGCCAAAACGGTGTGATAGAGCGATATTCCAGTCGGTTGATCATCATGCATGTTTCTGCTGCAATGGGGTATCTGTTGGTGCCGCATCTGAGCAGGAGAGATGAGTCGTTGTCACGGCCTGGATCACAAAGAAGCAACCGTCTTTTGAGTCCGGTTCAGTTAACGCTGATCTGGGTTCTCGCCTGTATGAGCCCTCAAGTGCTCCTTTCTCAACAGGACCCTGACTCATCTTCCTTTGCAGCGATGGCTAACCTTCGGGTCAAGTCACTGGGCAGTATTGACTATGTCGAGATCGATAGACCCAATGCCTCGGGCGAGGCTAAACAGCTAATAATCTTTGTTCATGGGACACCTGGCTCTTATTCCGCATTCAGAAGCTATCTGAATGACCCTGTTATGCAGGAGAGATTTCATATGATCTCGGTAACCCGCCCCGGTTGGAGGAATGATGAAGATGCGAAGGTGCCGTCTCTGGACGCGCAGGTAGCCGCCTTGCGCCCGCTCCTCGATATGGATCGTTCCGGCAGAGGTGCGCTTCTCATGGGGCACTCCTATGGTGGGCCTGTTATAGCCCGCACCGCCATGAACTATTCCAACCTCATTGCCGGACTGATATTTGTCGCGACTACTGGCGATCCCCAACTAAGTGGGCCGCGTTGGTATAATCGATTCGCGACTCTCTTGCCGCGCTTCGTGCTCGGAGCAAGCCTAAAGGGGGCGAATGCCGAGATAATGCCTTTACGCCCGCAACTGGAAGCGATGCGGCCGCTATGGAAGAATCTGACGATGCCGGTACTAATCGTGCAGGGGGACAGAGACAAATTGGTGCATCCAGACAACGCGCTGTTCATGCGCGCGGAGCTGGTCAATGCCGACGTTCGCTATCTGCCTCGCAAGGGGCTGGGACATTTCGTGCTCTGGGATGAATCTGAGCTGATACGGGATAATCTTATCGAATTATTTTCAGCTGACAGCGCAGGTACAACACGAACCTCGGCGCAATAGACGGCACGAGGAAGTGTTTGACCCATGCCAGCTAGCACTTTACTCTAGGGCCACATGAAATCCTATATCTCTAAAGACTGGCGCATCTGATTTGGTCTCAGCCTCACCTTCCTGTGGTTCTGCTTCCTTCTTATTTATATAGCCCGCAACGTAGGCTGGGGTTCCTTCCTCGATCTGCCAATCGAGGAGATGGGCACCTTCCTGGAAGGGGCCTTCGCGTTCCTCGCTTTTCTGTGGTTGGTAATCGGTTTATTCATCCAGCAGTCGGTGCTGGCAGAGAACAATGAAGAATTGAGGCGTAATAACGCACATTCCGAGAAGCAGACTCAGGCCATCGCGGCGACGGAGATGAATGCGCGACAGGAAACCTTCTTCAAGATCGCGGAGAGCACGCGCAGGCAGTTGGGCTCGATTACAGGTCTGCTATTTCTCTCTTCTCAGGGGCCGATTGGTAACAATGCCTACTCTACAGAAGATCTCGCGGAGATCTGGACTCAATTCGCAGGCGGCGATGTGGAAGTCTTCTCCAGGCTGTTTCTCACCATGGGCGGAGAGGAGGTGGACTGGTTTGATCTGTTCTACGGAACAGAAATCCGCCGTCGTCACACGGAAAATCTTTTAGTTGGCTACGACCGTCTATTAGAGCTTGCTAAAGGCTGCGATACAGATAATATTATTTTGGACTCATTGATTTATTCGGGTCATGGCATTTTGAATATCAGGATGAGAGAGCTGCACCCAGATATCAAGTTCGAGCCAATAGTCGGTACTGATACTGAGCAATATTTGGACAGTATGATTAATTCCGGTTTAAAAAGTAGTTAACACCATTTAAAAATAATGCGCTGCCTACAGCGCAGGGGGAGAGTCATGGCATTAGTAGCAATAGTAATCTTACTCGCAATTCTCGAGTATCAGTTCTTCAGTTTTAAGGTCGGTATGGCTAGAGGGAAGTACGATATCAAGGCGCCGGCGATTAGTGGTCATGAGGTGTTTGATCGCTACTACCGTGTGCACATGAATACCCTCGAGCAATTGATAGTGTTTATTCCAGCTATTCTTATCTTCGCCTATTTCGGCAATCCAACTTACGCTGCAGGCTTGGGCTCGTTCTATCTGGTGGGCCGCATCATTTACTTCGTATCCTATGTTTCCGACCCGGCAAAGCGCGGATTAGGATTCATTATCGGCTGGGTACCGACTGTACTGTTGATCCTGGCGGGCCTGATCTCTGCCGTTATGCAAGTGATATAGAGAAGGGCAGAAGTCGAATCTAGCTTCTTCAGGGTAGCTAAAAGACAGTCACGGCATAATTGCAGTGGCTGTTTTTTTTTGACTACTCTAAGGATTCAGAATTACCTCTAGAGATCGTTCAGAGGAAATAAAGGTGAAGAGTAACTAGCGGTTGGGACTGAGAGCTTGGGATAAAGAGATAGTGAGAAAGAGGTGGCGAGAAAGGGGTAGCGAGAAAGGAGTGGCGAGAAAGGTGCGTGGGATAAATAATCGAAATCGAGTGCAGCTAGGCGTTCTCATCCAACTCGCGCACTATCTCGGTAAGTGACCGGAAATCGGTCTTGCCACTGCCCATCCTGGGAAACTCTGCCACGTGTACATATTTTTTCGGCAGAGCAAGATTCGGCAACGCCTTCGACAGTTTCTTGTTCAGGTCTTGCTGGTCTACCATCGTATTGGTAACGCCGACGATCTTCGAGCCTCGTTTCGAATCGGGAAGCTCCACCGCGCAGCACTCAACCTCTAGTGGCGTCAATGCATTCATGGTCTCCTCGACCATGACCAGAGACACCATCTCCCCACCAATCTTGACGAAACGCTTCAGTCTGCCCTTGTGCCATAGATAGCCGTCTTCATCGAGATAGCCCAGATCTCCGGTGTCATACCAGCCGGACTTCAGTCTCAGCGAAGATTCTTCTATGTCGTTGAGATAACCCTGCATTACGCCATCGCCCTTGACTAGTATCTTGCCAGTCTCGCCGACTGCGCAGTCGGCACCCGTATCGAGGTTCTGTATTCTTATTTCGGTGCCGGGTATCGGTGTGCCAATGCTGCCGGGCTTGTTGCGATCCCGTGGGTTGGCTGAAATCACAGGCGAGGTTTCGGTGGTGCCGTATCCTTCGAAAATCTCGATGTCGTGTTTTTCTCGATAGAGTATCCGTAGATGTTCAGGACACTTGTCTGCTCCGGAAACCGCAAGCTTGATGCTGGCAAAATCTCCAGCCTTGGATTGTTTAACATAGCCCTCGAGGAATAGGGGTGTGCCTACTAAGAGTTCGGGTTTGTATTCTCGAATGATCTTCGCAATTGTCTTGAATTCTAGTGGGTTTGCATAGGTGATCGTAGTCATGCCCAGACACATAGGCGTCCACAAATTAATCGTGAGGCCGAAGACGTGGAAGTAGGGTAGTACAGCCAATAGATTATCCATTCCGTAGATATCCATCATCTGAGAAAAGGAATCGATGTTGGAAAGAATATTTCGCTGAGACAGTTGCACAACTTTTGGCTCTTTCTCGCTGCCGCTGGTAAAGAGAATGACGGCTGGCAAATCAAGGTTGGGTTTCCCGACCAGGCGTTTCAATAATGGCCGCGGTAGTTTCGACTTCAGGAAAGCAGTCGCCTTTTCAAATTTGCCGAGTGAGCTGAGGATGTCCTCGATGAAAACCATCTCCGGCAAATGCGCACAGCCGGTTTTCTCGAGTAGAGCCTTCGTGGTAATTATGATGCGGAAATCACAGCTGTCCTGTGCGTAACGGCAATTCTTTTCGGCGCCGGTAGAGTAGTTAATCATCACAGGTGTGCGACCTGCCATCACGGCACCGATGATTGCTAGTCCGCCCCCGGATGATGTCGGTAGCATGATGCCTATACGGCCCCTCTCCAGTTTGCCGAAGCGCCGCGCCAGGATTAGAGAGGCAAGAAGTGCCTGCGAATAGCTGATATCGCGCTCGGTGCTGCGATCGATGAAGGCAATCTTGTCAGGATTGCTAATGGCGGAGTCGATAAAACGGTGTTGAAGCATGTCATCATCTTAGCGCAGAAATTTGAGGCGTGGAACCATGCCCGCCTTCAATGTATGCCCCTCATCTATGCAGAGTTAACGCAGCAGGTCGCGGGGCACTGGTTATGGGGGCTTGCATGGTGTTGAGCCTAGGCCTAAACTTCGCGGTTCTCTTTAATCATCACGCAGATTCTCTATCTAATTCACATGCTATCTCAGTTCTCGCGTCAGCTAATGGATTCCCTATGACCCGGCATATCAATAGAGTCTGGTTTGTTGTGGTGGCTATGATTCTGACATTGCTGGTCATTAACCCTGAGTTGCTGAGCCGTGAGTCAATAGCGCAGCTGCTCAATCAGATGGGCTCAATGGCGCTAATAGCCTATCTGCTCATGTCACTTACCCGCTCCTTATTGTTGATGCCGTGTACGCCATTCGTGCTAGCAGGTGCGATTGCCTTTCCGCAGTGGCCCTATCTGGTGCTGGTTATATCACTGGCTGGAGTTGTGGTTGGGGCATTCCTAGTATACAGTTTCCCCTCTTTTGGCAGCTACGATCGATTGCTACACGAAAAGTACCCGGAAAAAATAACAGATTTGAAGCGCAGAATGCAGCATAAGTATGCATTTTGGTTTGTTGTTGGCTGGTCGCTCTTTCCTCTGGTTCCTACCGATGCTGTTTGTTATGTTGCGGGAATAGCCAAGATGTCGTTACGGAAGTTGCTTAGTGCAGTGCTGATAGGTGAGCTTCCCCTGGTGGCCGTATATGTTTTTCTCGGTGTCGAAATTGGCGAGTGGCTTAGAATATGAACGCAAAATTCAAATTTAATGATTCGCTGAATCTTATTAAGAGTTTTAAGACCTCGGGCACAATCACCCCCAGCTCCAAGTCCTTGATCAAGACCTTGCTCGCCCCTATAGATTTCAAATCTGCAAGTTGCATCATAGAATTAGGTCCCGGCACTGGCTGCGTTACCCGTTCTCTTTTGGAACGAATGAGTGCAGATTGCGTTTTGATCTGTTTTGAAGTCAATGAAGATTTTATCGAGCAGTTAACGGCGCTGCAGGATTCGAGGTTGCGCGTAGTTAATGCCTGCGCTTCATCCATAAGAACGATTTTGGATGAGTTGAGTATCGAAGACGTCGATCATATCGTGTCCAGTTTGCCGCTGGCCTTGATCGAAGATCAGGTGGTGAAGAATATTCTGGAATCAGTTCGGTCTAATCTGTGTGAGGGCGGGCGGTTCCTGCAGTATCAATACAGTCTCAATAATTACGCCGAACTAAAGCCAATCTTTAAAGCCGTTAAGTTGGACTTCACCTTTCGAAATATGCCCCCTGCATTTGTTTACGAATGCATTAAATAGTCATTCGACACCGAGGGCAGTTAATCTACAAAAGCTGACGCGTACGACGCTTCAGCTTTTTTTATGGCAACTTGAAGGCGACTAGCTCGGGGCTGTACTGCCGATCACCGATGGCTACAAGAATAAACTGTTCCCCTTCGTAGAGATAGCTGATCGGCGGTCCAGATGTGCCTGCCTCGAGCTCGGTTTCCCAAACAATCTCACCTGACTCCTTACTGTAAGCTCTGAACATAGGGCCGCCACTATTAGTGGCTATCTCAACCGGCATGTCTGCAGGGATGCGCCCGCCGGGGCGTTGATTAGTGAGCCCCTCGCCCAGGAATAGGAGTGTCTTGGTGAGCAGAGGAGAGGGTCTGCCGGGCAAGCCCAGTTGACCCAGGTCCAGATCCACAAGGTCGGGATGATCGATAGGGCCATCTCCATTAGGCGCCATCCAAATATGTTCACCTGTATTCATGTCGATAGCCGTGATGCGCCCATAGGGGGGCTTGAATAAGGGCAGTCCACGGGGGCCGGCTATCCAGCGTCTGGCACCTTTAACGTAACTTAGATTGGTAATCTCGGGGTCACCGGGCACGATATCGGCAACAAAAGGGGATGTAATGGAAGGAATGTATAAATAGCCGGTTTCTGGATCGAAGGCAGCGCCTTGCACATCCGCGCCACCCTGCGAACCGGGCAATTGAATCGTACCCTGAGTGCCATTTGGATCATCGCTGCGTATCGATGGCGGCGTGAACAGGGGGCCGGTCACGTAGTTGTTAAATATCTCCAGAGCCTCCGCACGCAACTCGGGAGTGAAATCGATTAGGTTGTCGACAGTTGCTCCCTGGCGATCAAATGGAGCCGGTCGTGTAGGAAAGGGCTGTGTTGGGGAGGTGACCTCGCCCGGCACATCGGATTGCGGCACCGCTCGCTCTTCGATCTCCCAAATGGGCTCGCCCGTTTCGCGGTTGAACACGAAGGCAAAGGCTTGCTTGGTCAGCTGCGTAACCGCCTTGACCGGTTCGCCGTCCACGGTAATGTCCATCAGGATCGGAGCGGCAGGAGGGTCGTAATCCCAGAGGCCATGGTGAACTGTCTGATAGTGCCAGACCCGGTCACCGGTCTCGGCGTCTACAGCTACCAGAGACTGGCTAAATAGATTGTCACCGATGCGATGACCGCCGTACATGTCGTTGGTGGACGACGAAATAGGCATATACACCAGGCCCAGCTCCTCATCGGCACTGAATAGCGCCCAAACCGGCGAGTGCCCGGTATATGACCAGGAGCGGTCCTGCCAACTGGCTGTGCCAAACTGGCCTTCCTGAGGAATCGTATTATAAGTCCAGCGTAGTTCACCCGTGCGCACATCGAAGGCATGCACGTCGCCACGGAAGGCTTCTTTATTGGAGAAGGTATCCGACATTGATTGGCCGATGACAACTACGTCCCGCACCACCATAGGTACTCCACCCCAGCGAAACAGTTCAGAGCCTTCGGGCATAAGATCCAGATCAACGCGACCATCGACTCCAAAACCGGAGACGGCCTGTCCCGTATCAGCATTTAGAGCGTAGAGAAAGGTACCGCGTTGCACCAGTATTCGACGATCATCCCCCTCACTCCAATAGGCGACGCCTCGGGTATTCGCCCCGGGCAGACCCTCGGCACCGTTGACAGGCTCCTGAACCCAGATTGTCTCCCCGGTGCCCGGGTTGAAGGCCTCAACCAGACCAACGCCATTCGGTACATAGGCTATGCCATTCTTTACTACGGGTGCGGATATCCAGTTTGAGGTATAGCGTTGTGACGGGTTCATCGCAGAGTAATAGCTGTCGAGCGCTGGTCTTCTCCAAGCAATCTCTAGGC
>CAJQHM010000005.1 GCA_905478195.1 uncultured Pseudomonadales bacterium | reverse complement strand
TCCGGATTTTTTCGGTGGTAAAGAAGACCGCGAACCCTGGGCCGATCAGGCCTATAGGGTGGATTAAAAGTAGGCGCTGATCTTGCTAATGTAAAAAAATGACTCTAGTGCTCGCTGATTTATGCAATGGTGAATGCTAACAGCCACCATCGCCACCACCACCATCACCTCCGCCTGCATCACCGTAGCCACCAATAAAGGCTCCTGACGAATCTACAACCTTTTCAAGGGAAACTTTGGCGCCACAGGCTTTGCAGACTTTATATCCGATTTGATTTTCTGCATCTGCCTCAAAATCGTGGTCGAAAGCAAATTTCCAGGAATTGCATGCCTATGGTGGAACTGATGGTGGAATATTAGCGAAAAATCGCCAGAAGCTCCGTATTTACTGGCCTATCAGTGTCTGCCGGGGACCTCTACTATAAGCAAATGCCCGCGTGCAATCACGCTGGCCAATAGCAGCTCAATCACAAATCCGTCTCTCAGCCAGTGCTGAGACAGGGATTTCTGAGCCTGCTCAAGTAGAATAAGAAGTCTGCTAAGTTCGTCTTGTTTTGGTTGCTCTATTGATTCCATCGGCGGATATTAAAAGCGCGTGGGTCAATTTTCAGCAGAAGTTTGCTAATCTGTGGCTCCTGAAAGCGAATCTGGTCACAGCCCCTAAAATCAGGTCAATTAGCCGTTGCGGATCAGTCTATAAGAATTAGAAGGAATCAATCATGCAAGCCCTCACCCTCTCCCACCGCGCATTGCAACAGCTTCCCAGTGCAGTTTTAACAAGTTTGCTGCTGACCACTCCGGCGGCCCTGGCCCAATCTCAAGGGCAGGCACTATTGGAAAACTACACCCCGGTCACTCTTGAAGAGCTGGCAAATCCGCCTGCCAGCGACTGGCTTATGTGGAGGGGAACGCCGAATCATTGGGCCTACAGCCCGCTGGATCAGATAAACAGGGATAACGTGGATAGCCTGCGACTGGCTTGGTCCTGGACCATGGAGCCGGGAAAGCAGGAAACTACCCCGCTGGTGCACGATGGCATCATGTTTCTGCCCCAGGCCTGTGACTTCATAGAGGCCGTGGATGCTACCGACGGCACGCCCCTGTGGGAATATCGCCGTCCAACAGTAGATCACGTGGCGCCGCTGTCTTGTGCGAACCGCAACGGCACCCTCTACAAGGATCAATTGCTCATTGCGACTCGTGATGCCTATATAGTCTCCCTAAACGCTACTAGCGGTGAAGTCACCTGGGAAAAAGAGATCGGTGATTGGACGGTTGGGCAGCATTATTCGGGAGGCCCGCAGGTTTTTAATGGCAAGGTAATAACGGGCATGTCCGGTTGCTACTATATTAATACCAGCTGTTGGATTACCGCTCACGATGCCGACACCGGCGAAGAGCTCTGGCGAACCAATACCGTGCCTAAAATCGGCGAACCTAACTGGGAGAGTTGGGGAGACTTGCCAAACGAACAACGCCGTGGCGGTTCCGCCTGGATGCCGGCCAGCTTCGATGCCGAACTCAATCTAATCTTTATCGGCGTAGCGGTGCCTATCCCCTGGGGAGAAGTCCAGCGCGGTACTAGAGGTGGCGATGTTTTGTATACGAATTCCACCCTGGCGCTTAATGCTGATACCGGCGAGATCGACTGGTATTTCCAATATATTCCGGGTGGCAATTGGGATCAGGATCATCCCTTCGAGCGCCTTATCGTCGAGACAGAAGTCACACCCGATGCCGATGCCGTGTCTTGGATGAATCCTAATATTGCATCCAGTGAGCGCAGGAAAGTCATTACCGGCATCCCAGGCAAGCCTGGAATCGTCTGGACCCTGGATGCCGCCACAGGCGAATTCCTCTGGGCAACCGAGACTAATTTTCAGAACGTGATTGTCGGCGTAGACGTTGAGGGCCGTAAGGGCATTACCAATCCCGAGATAAATATTACGGAGATAGGCCAGCAGAAGCTGGTGTGCCCTACTACTCAGGGTGGCATCAACTGGAACTCCGTAGGCTACAGCCCACAGACCAATTCATTGTATACACCAACCAACAATACCTGCATGAACTTTGCGCTAAGGCCTGTGGAGCCAACCGTAGGTCTGCATCATGCCTCCGCCAGAAGCAGTGCAGAAATAGGGCCCGAAGACACCGGTCAGGTAGGGCAGTTCACCTCGATAGACGTAGCAACCGGTGAGACACGCTGGACCTATAGGCAGCGCGCGGGAATAGGCGGTTCGGTGCTAACTACCGGGGGTGGGCTGGTGTTTGTCTCGGACGATGCCAGACGCTTCCGCGCCTTCGATGCCGATAGTGGCGACATCCTCTGGGAACAGATTCTGAACTCGGCCGCCGGAGGTTTCCCGGTTAGTTATAGTGTCGATGGCGTGCAGTACATCGCGATAGCTGCGGGCGAGGGAGTTAACTACAGAAGACACACGCCGGAGATTCGCCAGCGCGGCGGTGGCAACACCTTGTATGTTTTCCGCCTGCCATAGGGGCAGGGAACAAGGAAATAGAATTGGAGCGGGCGACGAGGGTCGAACTCGCGACAACTAGCTTGGGAAGCTAGTACTCTACCAACTGAGTTACGCCCGCTAAGGTTTTATCTTAAGCAGTTTGATTTTGCGCTAAAAAGCTTGGAATAGGAATACAGAAAGAGTGCTCTGTCCTAGTTATTAGGAGTAATCATGAAAAACAATAAGATCGTAAAGTGGTCACTAGCCGGTTTAGGCGTATTATTTTTGGCCTATGTGGGTTCTATCGTCTGGTTTGAGGCGCAGCTGGGTATGAATCAACCGCAGGGTAGCACCTCAATAGTGATAGCAACTTTCAACGACGACAACGAACGCCACGAACGGGTGGTACGGCTTGAACGGATCGATGGTCAGAACTACATCGCTGCGAATCATTGGCCTCGAGCCTGGTATAAGCAGGCGCTAGGCAATCCAAACGTAGAAGTAAAAATGCCCGGTAATGATTCATTCGCGTCCTACCTCGCAGTTCCGCTAGAAGGCGCTGAAGAAGAACACATTAGAGAAATCTATAGTTTCGGTTTCGAGTTCAGGTTTCGCACTGGCTTTCCGCCGCGCTATTTCCTGCGACTCGACCCTCGCGGCTGAGCGAATTTGATTTACCCACTGAAGCACAAGGAACAGAAGTATGTTGTACCGTTTAGGAGAGAGTAGAGTTGATATTGCGGGCGAAGACTATTTTGTCGCCGACAGTGCAGACGTAATCGGAAACGTGCGACTGGAAAACAATGTCAGCGTTTGGTTCAACGCAGTCATACGCGGGGACAATGACCCTATCATCATTGGCGAGAACAGCAATGTGCAAGATTGTTCCGTTCTGCACACAGACGTAGGATCTCCGCTAACGATAGGCAGAAATGTCACCATCGGCCATAAGGTAATGTTGCACGGCTGTACTATCGGCGATAACACCCTGATCGGTATTAATGCCGTCGTGCTCAATGGCGCGAAGATCGGCAAGAATTGTTTAATAGGAGCTAACAGTCTGGTAACTGAGGGCAAAGAAATTCCGGATGGATCGCTGGTGATGGGTTCTCCGGCCAAGGTTGTTAAGACTCTGACTGAGCAGCAGCAGGCACAACTTGAAAAAAGTGCCGAAGTCTATGTCGCAAAATCCAAGCAATTTAAGAAAGATTTACACAAGGATATTCGCTGATTGCCTGGGCCTATGTGCTCGGCTATCACACCGCACGTGAGTGCGCATTAGATTAACTACAACAAAGAGATCAAACCCATGAAGAAAAATACATCATGCCGTAAGCCGATTCGACTGACATTGCTCGCGCTTGTACTACTGCCGCTAGTGGCCGTCGCTCAGGATTTTAACGAAATCGAAATCACCACCACCCCAGTGCGCGATGGCATCTATATGCTTCAAGGCAGTGGGGGGAACATCGGTGTGTCTATAGGTAATGACGGCGTTATTATCGTTGACGATCAGTTTGGCCCGTTGACCATGAAGATTCAGGCGGCTATCGCCGAGCTCTCGGACAAGCCGGTGACTTTCGTTATGAATTCCCATTTTCATTACGATCATACAGACGGCAATACCAACTTCGGCAGGGCCGGTGCCTATATAGTCGCGCAGGACAATGCGCGTAAGCGCATGGAGAGCACTCAGGTTCTCTCCGGCAGTGGTCGCGTGCAGGAAGCCTATGAGGCAGTGGGTCTACCTAAGATCACCTTCGAGGAACAAATGCGTTTCTACCTCAATGGCAATGCGGTAGACATCATCAACACCGGTAACGGTCACACCGATGGCGATGCGCAGGTATTCTTCCGCGAATCCAACGTCATCCACACCGGTGATATGTTTGTGCGCTACGGACTGCCCTTCATCGATAGAGACAATGGTGGCACTGCCGACGGTATGATTGACGCACTGATGAACATCGCTGGCCTGATTAATGAGAGTACTATAATTATTCCCGGTCATGGTCAGCTTGCGACCCGAGATGATCTATTAGAGTTTCGTAATATGCTGGTTGTGATACGTGGCAATCTGGTTCGTGCGAAGGTGCAGGGCTTGTCTGTCGACGAAATGCTGGCGAGTGAGCCGGCAGACGGTTTCGCTCCGGCGAATGAGAACACAGAAGGATGGTTGCGGCAGGCTTACGCAGAATACTCTGACTAGTGCGTTATGAAGCTAAGCAGTTCGATCGGTCTTTCAGCAACATGGTTGCGGAAGGTATTTCACGGGAGAAAAATGATGAGAATTACTTATATTGTGTTAGCGCTCAGTCTTTTCAGTGTTGGTGCGACTGCTCAAGAATACTCAGTGCCCAAAACAGAATGGGGTGTGCCTAATTTTCACGGTGTCTGGAAACACGCCACTATCATGCCATTCGAGAGGCCTGTCGATCTGGGTGAGAAGCGAGTATATACCGAAGAAGAAGCTCTGGTTCTGGAAGGTGCGGTACAGAAGAAATTCGAAGCGGCTAATGAGCCATTGAGTCCCGACCGGGCGCCACCAGAAGTGGGTGAGGCTCTACCTTCCCTTGGTAACTATGACTTATTCTGGCGAGAGGATGCTAAATTCATACCGACTATCGATGGTGAATTTCGTACCTCTGCAATTACCGATCCGGCGAATGGGCGCATGCCTGAACGCGTGGCTGGCTTCAATGAGCGCATGGCGGCGCGAGGTAGCCGGGGTAGAAACAGCGACGGTCCGGAGGGGCGTGGCTTGGGTGAGCGTTGTCTACTGAATGGCAACTTTGGCAGCCCGGTAATGCGACCGAGTATCTATAATAGCCTGCTCACGTTCAATCAGTCACCGGGTTACATTAGCATTACCACCGAGATGGCCCACGATACCCGCATTGTTAAGATTACTGACGAACACAATCCGGCAGCGGCTGCACACAGAAAATGGATGGGAAGTTCAATAGGGCGTTGGGAAGGCGAGACCTTGGTGGTTGAAACCAAGCACTATAACAACTGGCAGACACTGTACGGTGTGCCTACAGAGAATCTCACGGTCATCGAGACCTTCCGCCGGGATTCAAATAACAAGATGATCTATGGCTTTACCGTGGATGACCCAACTGTGTTTAGTGCGCAGTTTTCCGGTGAATACGCCTTATCGAGGATTGACGAGAACATCTATGAGTATGCCTGTCATGAGGGAAACTATGGCATGGTCGGTATTCTGGGTGGGGCACGACGCCTGGAGCAGCTTGGACTGGAGCCATAGCGTCTAAGTCTTGACCTAATCACTTATCTGGCTCGATTCGAGAAATCAAAACCGCAAGCGCAGTGCATTGCTAACCACCGACACCGAACTCAGGCTCATGGCGACGGCTGCGATCATGGGTGAAAGCAGCAGACCGAATACGGGGAATAAAATTCCCGCTGCGATCGGCACACCTAGACTGTTGTAGAGAAAGGCGAAGGTCAGATTCTGGCGCATATTGGCAACGGTTTGTTCCGATATGAGTCGGGCCTGAGCAATACCCCGCAGGTCGCCTTTTACCAGTGTTACCGGGGCGCTGCTCATGGCGACATCGGTGCCGGTGCCCATGGCGATACCCACCGTTGCCTTGGCAAGGGCAGGTGCGTCGTTGATACCGTCGCCGGCCATAGCAACCTTATGACCCTGGCTCTGTAGCTGCTCCATCAGTGCCAGTTTCTTGGCCGGGGTGACTTCGGCGTGCACCTCCTCAATACCTAATTCCTTTGCTACCGCGAGTGCGGTGAGCTCGCCATCGCCGGTAGCCATGATCAGACGAAGGCCGCTGTCCCGAAGTTCTTGCAGTGCTATGGGGGTCGACTCCTTAATAGGGTCGGCTACCGCTAAGAGACCGAGCAGCGTTTGCTCCATCGCGAGGAAGACTACACTGGCGCCACCGCGCCGCAGGTCATCGGCTTGATTAGCAAAGTCCTTCATTTCCACGCCTAATTGTCGCATTAAAGCCGTGTTGCCTAGTGCGAGTTGATGCGTGTTGCCCTCATCTGAGAGAAGCGTAGCCGTTACGCCGATGCCGGAGGCGGAATCGAAATTACTCACGGCCTCTAGTTGAAGTTGTTGCGCGCGTGCAGACTCGACGATGGCTTTGGCAAGCGGATGTTCGCTGCTCTGATCGATGCTGGCAGCGAGGCGCAGAACTTCTTCCTCTGAGTGATCGGCTAGCGCTATGGTCTTTAGTAGGCTGGGGCGACCAAGAGTAAGAGTGCCGGTTTTGTCTACTACTAGAATATCGACTTCACGCAGCTGTTCGATTGCGGCCGCATCGCGAAACAGGATGCCCTTGCTGGCGGCCCTTCCGGTTGCCACCATGATGGACATGGGGGTGGCGAGCCCTAGCGCACAGGGGCAGGCGATGATTAACACGGAGACCGCATTGATTAGGCCATAGACCCAACTGGGCTGCGGGCCTAGCAGGCCCCATATAATAAGAGTAAGGACGGCGATTGAGACTACTGTTACGACGAAGTAACCCGCCACGATATCGGCCAGACGTTGTAGTGGTGCGCGGGAACGCTGCGCCTGAGCAACCAGGTTAACAATCTGCGCCAATGTTGATTCGGCACCTACGTGTTTGGCGACGATGATCAAACTTCCACTGGTGTTCATAGTCGCGCCTATGACTTTGTCACCGGGGTGTTTGCTTACCGGTAAAGGTTCGCCGGTGAGCATTGATTCATCTATAGAGCTGTTTCCTTCTACTACATCACCATCCACCGGAATCGTCTCGCCAGGGGTTACGCGAAGACGATCACCCAGTTGTATAGTTTCAATTGGCACATCACTCTCGCCGCCGTCGTCATCGATGCGCCTAGCTGTCTTCGGTGCCAGCTGCAGCAGAGCCTTAATCGCGGATGAAGTTTGGGCTCTGGCCTTGAGTTCAAATATCTGCCCGACCAATGTCAGAGAGATGATGACAGCTGCCGCTTCAAAATAGACTCCGACTCGCCCATTCATAACAAACGATTCGGGGAAGAGTTGTGGCGCAAGCGTTGCCACCACACTGTAGGTGAATGCGGCCGAGGTGCCGAGACCGATTAGTGTCCACATATTGGGGCTGCGATTTACGATTGATTGTACACCGCGCTCCAGAAATGGCCGGCCCGCCCAGAGCACTACCGGCACTGCCAGCATCAGTTCGATCCAGTTCTGCCAGTGAGCCGGCACCCATTCGCGACCGTGACCGAACATGGCCAAGATAAAAACGGCGAAGGAGAACGGCAGTGTCCACCAGAAGCGACGGCTGAAATCAGTCAGCTCGGGGTTGCCGTCGTCTTCTAGGCTAGGCATCTCCGTTTCAAGCGCCATGCCGCACTTGGGGCAGGTGCCGGGGCCCAGCTGGCGTACCTCCGGGTCCATGGGGCAGGTGTACCAGGCGCCTGGATCCGCCGGTTCTGGTTCGCGCGGTTCCAGGTACTTGATAGGGTCAGATTCAAACTTACTGCCACAGCCAGCGCAGCAGAAATAGTAATCCACGCCAGCATGGTGAACATGGTGTTGAGAGTCGGCGGAGACGCTCATGCCGCAGACCGGGTCTTTGAGTTCGTTTGGCTGTTGCTGCTCGTCTTCGTGATGACTCACTCTCTGTCTCCCTGTGCCGTGTTGCAGTGGATATGCTAATCTACTCTCGAACCCAGTATAAACCCTAGAGTCTACTCTAAGGTCAATCGATTTATAAGCAACAAAAAAAGGGGTAGTAGGGATTTAATTTAAATCCCTACTACCCCTTTTTAATTTTCTGTTGCGCTACTTCTGCGGGCAGATCAGGAACTTCTCGCCGGTATGCTTTGCGTAATACTGCTTCATGATGTCTGCGTCCAAGGCTTCGCTTAGCGAGATCTCATTGGTGTAATTACTGGCAAAGCTAGTGGTGAGCTCTTGTGCCACGCGAGCACGCAAACGTCCAGCTACTTCCATTCCGGCTTTGGCAAGAAAATTTGGTAGCAACCAACCACCGACTCCCCAAGCCATGCCATAGCCTCGGTTCAATGTGGTAGGTGAGGTGTCGAGCCCGCCATACAGGTAAACCTGTTTGTGCTTGACCGAACCATAGATGCTATAAGCGCCGGGCGTTCTGGCGGCGGCAGCTTCCATGCAGGACAGTATGTTTGATGCGAGCATTCCGCCACCGGTTGCATCGAAGGCTAAAGTCGCGCCGGTTTCATGGATAGCATCGGTCAGATCGGCCATAAAATTATCGGCACTGCTGTTGATCACATATTTAGCGCCCATAGCTTTGAGTAGCGCGACTTGCTCGTCTTTACGCACAATATTGACGAGGTCTATACCCTCCGCCTGACAGATTCGGTTTAGCATCTGGCCGAGATTCGATGCCGCGGCGGTATGCACCAGTGCGGTATGGTTTTCCATTCTCATTGTCTCTATCATCGACAATACCGTCATCGGATTCACGAAGCTAGACGCGCCATCTTTGGCTGTATGGCCCTCTAACAGAGGTAGGCAGGAGGCAGCTTCTATACAGCGATATTGCCCGTACATCTGGCCTCCCGCTATCGCAACAATTTTGCCATCGAGACTCTTGGCAGCATCACTGTCGCCAGTCGCGACTACCGTGCCCGCACCTTCGTTACCCACTGCCAGCGCCTGACCCACACGCGCCTTCATTACCCTCATGCCCTGCTCGGAGACGGGTGCCGCGAGAACAGTATCACCGCCAGTTCCGGTAGACGTGGCGGCGCTCATATCAGTAAAGCCGAACATGACGCCTAGATCGGAGGGATTAATCGGAGTTGCTTCGACTCTGACCAGAACCTGATCGGCATTCGGCTCGGGTGTTTCCTGTTCTTTCAGCTCCAGGCGCAATTCTCCGGCTTCTGTAACGGTGGAGTGCATCTGCAGGTAGGTTGAATTCACTGACATGGTGTACCTCTGATTATGAAAAAGATGAATGTTTCTTATCTCCGGTGACCGGTATCAATAAATACCCCCGGAAAGCGGCACTTAATATAGCAGCTATTGTGGTAAAACGAGACCTATTCATCGCTGCATCAGAACCTGCTCTTCGTCAGATTCACTGGATATAACTATTGCAGATGCAATTTTTGCAGTGGCCATGAGTGCGCCAAATTCCTCGTCGGGAATTGCCAGATGGGCCTTCAATAGATCGTCATTCTCCCACTTTTCGGTAAGGTGTATCTGCGCGGTGTCTTCCAGGTTTTAAGAAAATACAGAGTCGATACAGCCGGCATCTTCTCTACTACGCACTGCACGATCTACCAGGGCTTGGTTCGCGTTCTCGAGTTCCTCTACTGATTCGAATTTAATGCTACCGGTAACTATTACCATCAATCTATTCCTCCTTCACTAAACGGGTATGGTTTTGAACACAATCAAACTTAGGCGTGAAGCGGATAGGGAGCAAGTGTTTTAAAGGGTGCACAAGTGCAGTTAAGATAGAGCACACGGGTTTTCTTATAGGCAATTGCTGCAACTTGCGCCGCAGCTGATTGTCGGTCATGCTCTGACTATGAATTCTTAGAGGAGAAACAATACCATGCTCAGTCTGAATCGCTATCTTCCTGTCGCGCTAGTCTTGTCCATGTTCGCCACTACAAGCGCCTGTGCTCAGGAAAGAGCGTATATCAATCCTAATCATGCATCGCAGGCAGATGTGTCACCTTTCAGTGGTGCAGTGCTAACCGACAATACCCTGTATATATCTGGTACGCTGGGCTTGGAGGATGGTCAAGTGCCATCTGACCCTGCGGCAGAAGCACGTAATGTTATGAATGGGATTAAGGCTCAGTTAGAGGATGCTGGCATGACCATGGACGATTTGACCTATGTGCAAATCTTCTGTTCCGACCTTTCGCTGTATCAAGTCTTTAACGATGTATACCGCACCTTCTTCACGCAAGAGTTTCCTGCGCGAGCCTTTATCGGTGCTGGCAGTCTCTTATTCGATGCGCGCTTCGAGATTCAAGCCATCGCAGTCAAGCGCTAATAAGTTCTTACCTTAGGCACCCTGTTCCGAACGTTAGGCTAAAAGGCAGGGTTCTGAGGCTTTACTATTCAATCTACCAGAAGAATTCCATAATTATGTTTTACGAGCCGAAGAAGAAAAACCACGGTTTACCAAAGAATCCATTCAATAGCCTGATTGTTCCGCGACCCATAGGCTGGATAAGCTCTGCAGATAAAGAGGGTGTTCACAACCTCGCGCCATATAGCTTCTTCAATGCGGTGAGTTATAGTCCAC
>CAJQHM010000004.1 GCA_905478195.1 uncultured Pseudomonadales bacterium | reverse complement strand
TGTTGTCGTAGGCGACGACCTGAAGATTCTCATCGGCGATAAGCAGCACCGAGTCTAGTGTCGAAGAAGTCATACCCAATCTTATTGTCGCCGAGCTTGTTAGAGAGAATCGATATAGATCGATCGGACTGCTGTCGCTGCTGCCTGGCAGCAATTCGCTCACCCTGCAATCGCTAGAATCCAGGGTATTCTCCCGTGAGCCAAAGGCAAGTTCGGTAAACGGACAGTTGATAGAGCCATCATATAGTTTTTCTGCTCCCGCTATATCATCAGGTTGCAATCTGTCCAGATTACTAATGTAAGGCGCCATAATTGCTCTTGCCTCAGGCTCGTGATCCAGTCCGATGGTGTGGCCAAGCTCGTGTAGCGCGATGCGTCTAAAATCCCAACCCTCTATGCCGACCTGCGCAAGGTTTCCGTCGAACACATTAAATTCTTCGCCTTTATTAACAACAATATCAGCTTCGACTATCGATGGCCCACCAAGAATTGAGGCCTCATAGCTAACCACAGCAACGGCCAATGTGTTTTCACCGAATTCAGAACCACAAAAATCATTAGTAAAGTCGACACTACTGAAGCCGTCGTTCGCGCAGGGGTCTTTATTTTTTTTACGCAGGATAAAGTTAAACGATGTGGCATCGTTCCATTCGTTCAGCGCCGCGATAAATGCCGCGTTCCAAGTGATACCGCTGGCGGCAATACCGTCCATATCCACATAGAATTCTGTTTCGCCGGTTGGCCATTTGCTGCCATCGAGCTCGAATGCAGATATCTGAACAGACAACAGCGTTGGGATAGCAAAGGCTAAAACTGACAGGACTGTTCTTTGAATGTTAGGCATGGGTCTAAGCATAGATCTAAATTAACGATGTCCTAAACTAATGAATAGTAAAACTTCACGCTAAATAGTAAGTAACGTTGCAGTGGCGGTAGTGTTTACATGCCCAGGCTAAAAGGCCACTAAACAAAGGGTTTTATTCCAGACCGGGTTATTGGATTTAGCCAGCTAATAGCGGCTCACTTTTTTATGATGGCAAACACAACAGCCTCCAGAATTAGTTATGGCGTCCCCCAATAGGCTACTTTCTGTAAGAACCGTCCTGTATAGACTGCCACCAATTCTGATTCGATAGATACCAGTCTATAGTTTTTTTCAAACCGGAGTCGAAGCCTTCCTGGGGGTCATAGCCCAGCTCCGTCATGATCTTGCTTGCGTTAATAGCGTAGCGTGTGTCATGCCCCGGCCTATCGGTGACGTAGGTAATCAATGATTTTGCCGATGCTCCTCTGGCGCATGGTGAATCGGGGAATCTAGATCCTAGCGCATTGTCTTCGGCGAAGCGCCTATCAATGAGCTCACACAATAGATTGACAACGTCGATATTCGCCCATTCGTTATTGCCACCGATATTGTATGTCTCGCCGTGACGACCATTCTTGATAACCAGTTCGATGCCGCGATTATGATCATCCACATACAGCCAGTCACGTATCTGTAACCCGTCCCCGTAGATAGGGAGATCTTTGCCCTTGAGTATATTGAGAATACAGACGGGTAATAATTTTTCCGGGAACTGATACGGCCCATAGTTGTTAGAGCAGTTGCTGGTGGTTACCCTGAGGCCAAAGGTATGGTGGTAGGAGCGCACCAGATGATCGGATGATGCCTTGCTCGCTGCGTAAGGCGAGTTAGGGGCATAGGCGGTAGTTTCTGAGAAAGCTGGATCATCTGCACCAAGGGTTCCGTATACCTCGTCGGTGGAGACGTGATGAAACAGGTGCTCGGGCTTCGCGTTCTCATCGATCCAATATTTCTTGGCGGCCTTCAACAGGCTGTGGGTGCCGACAATATTCGTGTCGATGAAGGCATCGGGGCCCTTTATCGATCTGTCGACATGGCTCTCCGCCGCAAAGTGAACCAGAGTATTAATCTCATGTTTATGGAGGAGCGACTCCACCAGTTCTTGATCACAAATCGAGCCGTGAACAAACTCGAGCCAATCCTGACCTAACAGGTCTACTAGGTTATTCTTGTTACCCGCATAGGTAAGTGCGTCCAACACCACTATGCGATCCTTGGGGTTGGAGCCATGCCAGAAACTGACGAAATTCGTGCCGATAAAGCCGGCGGCGCCGGTAACCAATAAATTTGCCATTCGGTAAATCTCTTTTCTAATTATCTGTCGCTGTTAGGTCAGCTCGGCAATGACTTCGGCCAACTTTTGTTCCCAATCGAGAACCAGACATTCGAATTCTTCCAATGCCCGGCTTCTGTCTAATACGCTATAGGCTGGACGTTTTGCCGGAGTCGGGTATTCGCTAGTGGTGATAGGAGTTATCGGTATCGCTTTACTTAGTATCCCTGCCTGCAATGCCTGGCCCTGGATCTGCTGTGCAAACTCAAACCAGCTGATGCTGCCACCGTCGGTCCAGTGGTAGATGCCCTGGTAGTCTCGCTTTTGAATCATAGCAAAAATAAGCCGGGCGAGGGAATCGGTGGAGGTGGGCGAGCCGATCTGATCTTCGACCACGGAAAGCGCATCGCTCTCAGCCATGAGCCGCAGCATGGTCTTTACAAAATTATTGCCATACCTGGAATACAGCCAGGAGGTGCGAATGATAGCTGCATTGTTGTTGCTTGCGGCCAGCAGGGCCTTCTCGCCGGCCAATTTTGAGGCGCCGTAGACTCCCAGGGGCTCGGTCTGATCATCGGGGACATAGGGGCTCGACTTCGCGCCGTTGAATACGAAGTCGGTGGATATATGCAGGAGCTTGGCCCCGCTGTGAGCCGCCCAGCGCGCCAGTGTGGCCGTTCCAGTTTCGTTGACCTGAAAGACAGCGTCTCGGTCGGTTTCGGCCTTATCCACCTGCGTATAGGCTGCAGCATTAACGATGACCGTAGGCTGCAGCTCACTCAAAACGGCAGCTGCAAGATCGGGTTTGCCTATATCCAGCTGCGTTCTGGGCAAGGCAGAGAACTGATACTGAGGGATGGGCGATCGTTCCCAGAGGCGGACCAGCGTCTGTCCCAATTGCCCTGAGGCACCCGTAACAAGGATATGCCCGGCACTCATGGGCTGGTGAGATAATTAGGTGCGGCGGCTAGAGGCAGGCCAGTTTCATCCTTGCCTGAAAGTAACGGAGAATTACCATTCACTAGCGGCCATTCGATGCCAACGGCCGGGTCGTTCCAGAGAAGGCTGTGTTCGTGTTCCGGGCAGTAGTAGTCGGTGCACTTATAGTAAAGCTCCGCCGACTCGCTCACCACATAGAAGCCATGGGCGAAGCCCGGTGGCACCCAGAGTTGGCGCTTGTTCTCGGCGGAAAGGAAGTCGCCAACCCACTTCCCAAAGGTCGCAGAGTCTTTTCGCATATCGATGGCAACGTCGAATACCTCGCCGGAGACAACTCGGACAAGCTTTCCCTGGGGCTGTCTTAACTGATAGTGCAGGCCGCGCAGCGTGCCCTGCAGCGAGCTGCTCTGATTGTCCTGAACGAAGCGGGCGTCTATGCCGTGATCCCGAAACCAAGCCTCGCGAAAGGTTTCCATGAAATAACCACGGGCATCGCCATGCACGGTGGGCTCGAGGAGTAATACATCGGGGATAGCGGTTTCTATTATTTTCATGGGAGTTTAACTTCCCGCCCGGATTCCTGGTTCAATGTCTGTGCTTAAGGAGTTGAAGAAGATACTGGCCGTAGCCACTCTTACCCAACGATTTCGCCAAACTCGTGAGTTGGCTGCCGTCGATAAACTTCTGCCGGTAGGCGATCTCTTCCGGACAGCCAATCTTCAATCCCTGCCTCTCTTCCAACACCCGAATAAAGTTCGCAGCGTCTAACAAAGATTGTATGGTTCCAGTATCCAGCCAGGCCGTGCCGCGATCGAACAGCTCTACCTTCAGCGCTCCGCGCTGGAGATAGACCTTGTTAACGTCCGTTATCTCCAACTCCCCTCGCGCCGATGGCTTGATAGACTTGGCGATATCGACGACGTCGTTATCGTACATATAAAGGCCGGTAACCGCGTAATGCGACTTCGGGCTTTTCGGCTTCTCTTCCAGGCCGATGGCGTTGTTCTGCTCGTCCAACTCCACCACGCCATAACGCTCGGGATCGTTTACGTAGTAGGCGAAGACGCTGGCGCCCTCCTTCTGATCGACCGCATTCTTGAGCGTGTCCTCGATGCGATTGCCATAGAAGATGTTGTCGCCCAACACCAGGCAGACGCGGCTATCGCCGATGAATTCCTCACCAATCAGGAATGCCTGAGCCAGGCCCTCCGGCTCCGGCTGCTGCCGGTAGCAGATATTCAGCCCCCACTTCTTACCGTCTCCCAGCAGCGCCTGATACGCATCGGCATCTTCGGGAGTTGTGATGATGAGTATCTCGCGAATGCCCGCCTGCATAAGCGTCGACAGTGGGTAATAGATCATAGGCTTGTCATACACTGGCATGAGCTGTTTGCTGACTACCATTGTCATAGGGTGCAGGCGGCTGCCGCTGCCTCCGGCGAGGATTATTCCTTTGGTCATGTGGTCTCTTCTTACTTCCTGAAAAATAATTGTGCGATGTGAATTAGCTATTCGGCGTTACTAAGCTCTCAACAATTTCCGGCAGCACCGCATACAAGTTGTCCCGTGGATTAAACCCCAGGTCCCCGCAGATAGCAGCGTTATCAAACAGATTGTCCATGGTAAGGTTGCGGTAGGTTCTGCTACTAATACTTCCCTTACGCAGTCCCAATCTGCTGAATAACCCGGCCAGCGCCGAGGCGGCATATAATATCATAGGCGGGGCGCGCCACCCTGGCATTTGTCTGCCCAACGCCGCGTAAATCGCCGATTCGATCTCAGAAATTGAGTAGGCTGCGCCGTCGGTAACCGTATAGGTCTTGCCTTTGGCCTCTGCCGAGGTCGCCGCCTGAATGATCGCTCTCGCCAGGTCTTGGGAGCCAACCAGAGAAACGCGATTGGACAACAAGGGAAGAGGCGGCAGTGAGCCCCGTATAATCATGGAGATCATGGAAGCTATGTTCCCCTTCATGCCGACTCCGTAGACGTTTACTGCGCGCAGTATGACTGCCTCTAACTGGCCCTTTTGCGCAGCTGCTATAAGCTCTGCCTCCACTGCCAGCTTCCCTTCTCCGTATGCAGTGATATCACCCTGCCTAGTCTCGGCGGCGTGGGCGAGGCTGCTGCTAAGCAGCACGATGCGGCGTACTTTTTGTTCTGACGCGGCGGCGACCAGGTTTGTAACGGCCCGCACGTCAGGGTTTACTTCTACTTCGGCCGAGACAGCGGCTACGTGGGCCTGACCTGCCAGATGTAAGACGATATCTCTGTCTGCGCAGGCTTTCAGCAGGCCTGTCTGACTATTCAGATCGGCTACGATAACGTCAGCCTGAAGCTCTGCGGGCAGGCAATCACTCCTGTGCGCATCACGCAGCAAAACTCGGGTATCCCAGTCCTCCGCTGGCAGTAGTCGACAGAGTGCCTGGCCAATGAATCCGGAGGCCCCGGTTACAAGCACTCTTGGTCTGGTAGGGTCGATAGCGTCGGTTTCCAATATTAGATGCGCTCGCAGCTTGGTCTCTCGAGGTCTTATTCTGACCTATCTGCCTGACTAAAGAAACGCCAACCATGGGTATTGAAGAAACGTATGCCGGAGCTTGCAAACATCTTGAGGTGAGCCCAGCCTTTCTTCGCGGCGTGGCCTCCGTCGTGTTGGATTCGCATTGCGGGCACATAAGCTATTTCGGCGATCTTTCCCAGTCGCAATGACAGATCGAAATCTTCGAAATAGAGAAAATAGTTCTCGTCGAATCCACCAACTTTACGAAAGGCCTCGGTGCGAAACAGCATGAAGCAGCCACTGACTAGGGGAATGTTAGAGCTGGGTTGGTCTTCGGCGAGGTCATGCATCTCGAATCGCGCAAGTCGTTTCTTGAAGAGCCGCTTGGCGATATTGGGTAAGAACCCTCGAACTATAAATGTCTGAACAGAAGGATATCGTTTACAGAGATACTGCTTGCTGCCGTCGGCATACTCGGCGTAGGGGCTGGCCAACCCAATGTCTTTGTTACACTCGAGAAAAGCCAACCCGATCGACAGGCACTCTTCTTGCACTCGAATATCGGGGTTCAGTATCAGGTGATATTTGCTTTCGAGTTCTTTCAGAACCAGGTTATGTCCGCGACCATAGCCAATATTTCCATGGCCTTGAATGAGCCTCAGTTCAACCTGTTGCTCCTCCAGCGCCTGCGCCAGATCGCTAAAAATATCTAGCGTCAGCTTCTGCTGCTCAGAGTTGTCGATGAGGTAAGCCACTATCTGAGGCAATTCGACTGCACCACGCAGTTCACGAATCGATTCGTGTAGAGACGCTACCAGCATCCGCAGCTCCAGCTCTGAGGAATCGAAGCAGACTATTGAAATCGAGAGAGAGGGGGAACATTCATTTGGCACGTGGTGTTCGCTCGAGAATTTGCCTGAGGATAACTATTGCGCTACCAAACGATCGCCGAAAGGGGTGGAGATGACGCGCATACCCTCGGGGACGTCCTCAGGATTAATCCGGCGCGGTGTGAACCTGGCGGCGTTACCTGCTTGTTCTTCGTCCTGCGCTACCGCGCCATTACGAAGCGTCTCGAACGGGTTCTTGGGTTGGTCCTCGACGCTCTCTATCAGCTCATCCGGAGGGTTCACGGAGGGCAATGGCGCGCTTGTCGGCAAAGTCAGCCTGGCAATATTGGCCGCGTCGTTGCAGCTAACGCCCTGCCCACTAAATTCAATACAAGGGCTGTTGCCCGGATACCGAATTAAGATATTACCCGCAGCCACATCGACAATGCTGTAGCCACTATAATCGGGTATGGGAGTATTCCCGTTGGCGCCCACTCTAACGATAATTGTCTCGCCGCCCCTGTGTTTCACCATCGCGGAGTAGTTATCCCCAAGCCTGCTGGTACCCATAAGTGTAAAGGGAGGTGCAGATGTAGTCGCTCTGGATTCGCGATTTGGCCGCGCTGAAGATCTACTTGTGTTGTCAGCAGAAACTTCGACCGGTTCAAACAAAGTAAGATCCTGTTGGTCGGCTTGAGTATCCGTAACTTGTCCCTGCAATTGGGCAGGTACAGTATTTGGGTATGTGAATGCGGCTGCAGTCACTATCGCGAAGGAAATAATCTGTTGTTTCATGATAAATTCCAACAAATTGCTGTTCCGTATTGAGTCAGCCGGGGGTTTCAGGGCAACCACTACATCTGACGTAAAAATCCAAGCAATAGTTTGGCTTATTTCGAATCTTAGGGCTACCGGAAATTACTAGTATGAGTCAAATTTGCCTAACAGCCGCTCGCACCCAGGCCGTTATCCAAGCCATGTTCCGCAGAAGGCAGCATTGGATCACTCAAACATGGTGATATCTTCCCCAGGGCCCTTTGAACTTTGGGGGGTTCTAGGCCGTCAATCACTCGACCCGTGAACGCTATATTGACCAAATCTTCCAGACGGAGGTCCGGCCACTTGGTCTCCTCGACCACGGCTTGCGCTTCGCATCCATTACAGACACTTGCGGACCTGTCCGATTAGATCCGGACACACTTCTTACACGGCTGCTCCACAGCGCCTAAAATCGATCGTGACCGAGAGTTGCGCCGATAGTTTACGCCAGGAAGAGCCACGGGAATGAAGAAAGGGGTCGATAGCATCAGAATCCATGGTATTTACCTTCCCACCATACCGATCTCACATTTTTGCTCGCTGTAGCGACCTCAGAAGGCTTGGAGGGCTCAACAGCATCAGAAAGTGAAAACCATTACCCTTTATTGGCCATCTTATTTCTCCCGTAGCACTGCTGAGAAAGTACCCGCACCAATAAGAACGACAAGTGAAACCTAGCTGCACCCCGACCACTTCGCATTCCCTAAAACCAAGCAAATGAAATCAGTACCCAGAAACAACAAACAAAGCGCCGCGCATTCGCATACCGCAGTACACCCGCGCATAAAAAAGCCAACCCCGTTAAGAGCTGGCCTTCTGATTTCCTCGATTACTCTCGTTTACCTTTCTAATCATCGAACTGGATTGAGTCCCCCAGCCCTTCAATATTGACTTCGTCTACTTCCGGAGCCTTGCCCTCCTCTAGCGTCTCCTTTAACGCCCGCCCGTAAGCAATCCTCGCGGTTTGTAAGGCTGCCGCTTGGGCTTGAAGTCGCGCTAGCTCAGAGTCTACGTACTGTAGACTGCCCAGCTGAGCTTTAGACTCGTCAGAGAGTGTCTCTACATCGTACTCTGTGCCGTCTATAGTGATTGTCGCCATTTTTATCCCCTAACTTAGCTTTTTAACTTACGTTTTATTTTATCGCTAAACCAAACAGAACGCGAGCCATCCTTTTACGACAATACACCCACGCACAAAAAAAGCCAACCCCGTTAAGAGCTGGCTTTAGAACATCTCCTTCAACTGTATTCGATACCAGTAGAACTTAGTCCAACTAAATTGATATTCGACAGGTTGATTTCATTGTCCGCTACCTGAAGAGATAGAGAGAGCAAAGACAAATCACCGTCATCTAACAAGCTAGCATACGTATCTATCACGTCTTCTGGCGCTAGCTGTCCTGTCAGATTCTGATAGAACGTCGCCACAACTGAACGACTATTTGGCGTCTCACCAA
>CAJQHM010000003.1 GCA_905478195.1 uncultured Pseudomonadales bacterium | reverse complement strand
AAGCGACTTCGCTGGCGATAGTGACAAGAGGCGTAGGCGGATTGGCTTCTTCGTCACCAAACCAATTGAGCGGATTGAGACTTGCGCCGCTAAATCCAGAACAGGCTGTTAGTACCGACGCTAAAGTGATTAGCGCTAGTGGCCTAGCCCCGGATTTCACGAAACTTTGTATTGATCCATTGCTAGCTGGCTTCGTCATGGGGTTCATCTGGCTTTCGATTCGATTCGGGTTGCTGTTGCTGTGACTTAGCTTTCGACGGCAAGATCGTCTAGCTTCATGCGCAGAGCATCGCTGTTAGATCCTGCTTCCTGAGCTGCAATGTAAGCATCATGCGCATCCACTTTCCGGCCCATCGCCATGTAGATATCGCCGCGCAGTTCGGAGAAGCCGGCCTCAAACGTCTTAGGGTCTAGATTATTAATAAAGGCAAGGGCGCGCTCTGCGTCACCCTTGGCAAGTATGACGCGACCGAGACGCAGACTGGCAGTTAAAAGTAGTCCTTCATTGGCGTCACTTAGCAACCCGCCCTGCTCATTATCGAGAATCCATTGCAGAGAAGCTTCAGCCGCATCCAGATCATCATTCAATACTGACTGCTGCGCAGCGAACAGTGAACCCAATTTGGCATAGGTCGATGCACTGTGCTCACTTCGAAGCTCCTCACCCAAGTCGATTATTCGCGCGGAATCCAGTGGCAATAGTAGTGTGTCCGGCTGCCCGGCCTCATTGATTGCCAGGCTCAGTATTTCCTCATACAGATCCGAGGCACTATCCAGCTCAGCGTTACGAGAATTAGTCCAAACGAGCCAAGAGGTAAAGGCAGCGAGACCCACAACCGTGATGAGTATCAACTGCCTACCGTTTTCTTCCCACCACTTCTTAAGTGTTTCTATTGTTTCTTCTTCTGCCGCGTTAATCGCCACGACTCACTCCTTATACTTTGAATTTTTCTGACAGTTTGGGCCCATCTGGATTATCAGGCCTTCGCAATCGGCAAACTATCCCTGACCAACCGCTAATTCTACCTGTTTAAGGCTCGGCTGACACGAATCAATGCTGCTATCACTCTGAAATACTAAGAATTTCGGCCAGTTTGGCGCCGCAATCGGCCAGTTCTACGCTGTGTGAGTCACCAGAATCGTCTAATTGACGTAGTTTGACTGCTGTTAGAGGCTCATTGGACTCTGTTTCCAGCACTATGGCTACCCTCGCTCCGCTGTTAAACGCGCGTTTCATCTGATTATTGTATTTGCCACCGCCGCAGTGAGCGATAAGCCCAATCTCTGGAAATTGTGCGCGTAATTGCCTGGCAAGTAGCTGTGCCTGGCCACTGAGTTGGCCACCCACTACTACCATATAGACATCGATTACTTTCGCTGTAGATTCAGGAATCTTATCCAGAGAATCCAGCATGAGCACCAGGCGTTCGACGCCCATGGCAAACCCTGCAGCAACTGTTGGCTTGCCTCCCAGCTGCTCAACGAGGCCATCGTAACGACCACCGCCACAAACCGTACCCTGGGCGCCCAGAGAATCGGTAGTCCACTCGAAGACACAATTATTGTAATAGTCCAGACCTCTAACCAGTCGTGGATTTTCCACAAACTCAATGCCCACCTGGGTAAGCAGATTCTTTAGTTCGGTATAATGCTCACTGCTCTCATCGCTGACATAATCCGCTAGAGCCGGCGCGCCTTCCAAGGCTTCTTGAACGGCCGGGTTCTTGCTATCTAGCACTCGCATAGGGTTGCTGTGCATTCGATTGCGGGCGTCGTCATCAAGCTCACTGGCATGAAACACTAAAAAGGCAGTCAAGGCGGCGGCATAGCGTTTTCTATCTTCCGCAGCACCTATATTGTTGATCTCTAGGGTCAGATAGTCCTCTAACTGCAGGTCCTGCCAGAGCATCGCCGAAAGCTGAATCACTTCGGCATCGATATCCGGCCCAACCATGCCGAAAGCCTCGACACCAAATTGTTGGAACTGTCGATAGCGCCCCTTTTGTGGTCGCTCGTGGCGAAACATGGGGCCCTGATACCAGAGTCGCTGCTGTTGATTGAAGAGCAACCCGTGTTGATCGGCGGCGCGCACACAGCCGGCAGTGCCCTCTGGCCGCAGGCTCAAATTATCGCCGTTGCGATCGTCGAAGCTGTACATTTCCTTCTCGACGATGTCAGTGACCTCGCCAATGGATCGCTTGAAGAGCTGCGTCTGCTCAAGAATCGGGAAGCGGATTTCACGATACCCAAAACGATGGACTACCCGCTGAAAGCACTTCTCAACATATTGCCAATTGGGAGTTTGATCGGGAAGTATGTCATTCATACCTCGTATTGCTTGTAGTTTCGCCATAGGTCTGTAACTGATCGCTAGCTGGAGGCGATTAGGTTCTCTTCCATTTGCTGCTTCTCGGCAACGCGCTTGCGCACCATTGCCTCTAATTCATCCACAAGATTTTCATTATTCACCTTGTGATCGGGTACGCCTTCTTTGTAGACGAGATTATTTGGGCTGGCACCGGTCAGTCCGATTTCGGCTACCTTCGCCTCTCCCGGACCGTTAACGATACAGCCTATGACAGCCACATCAATTGGCGTAGTGATATCTTCCAATCGAGTCTCAAGCTCATTAACTACCGAGATAACATCGAAATTCTGACGTGAACAACTCGGGCAAGCCACTAAGTTCACACCCTTATGCCGCAGGCCTAGACTCTTTAGGATATCGAAGCCAACTTTGACCTCTTCTACCGGATCCGCTGCTAGAGATATCCGGATCGTGTCACCTATGCCATCCATCAGCAGTGCCCCCAATCCTATAGCAGACTTTACCGTGCCGGACCTAAGCCCCCCCGCCTCGGTAATACCGAGATGGAACGGCTGATCTATCTGCGTGGCGAGACTGCGATAAGCCTCCAGGGTCATAAAAATTTCGGAGGCTTTCAAACTAATCTTAAAATCCTGAAAGTCGAGCTTGTCCAGAATGTCGATCTGCGTGAGCGCCGACTCGACCATTGCCTCGGCGTTTGGTTCCTTGTACTTGCGCAGAAGATTTTTGCCCAGAGACCCTGCGTTCACACCGATTCGAAGTGGAATACCCCTGTCCTTCGCGCTATCGACGACGGCACGAGTGCGCTCCTCGCTACCAATATTGCCGGGATTTATTCGCAGACAGTCAACGCCATAGTCTAGTACCTTCAGCGCGATGCGATAGTCGAAATGGATATCAGCCACCAGAGGCACTTCTACGTTCGCGCGGATTTTTTTGAAGGCCTCCGCTGCGTCCATGCTTGGAACCGATACCCGAACGATATCAACTCCCGCGGTTACCATACGGCTTATCTGCTCTAGCGTAGCCTCTACATCGCAGGTCTCAGTATTAGTCATGGTTTGCACGGATATAGGCGCATCACCGCCTACCGCTACATTGCCGACCATAATCTGCCGTGTCTTACGACGCTTTATCAAGGAGTTAGTACTCATGAGTTATAAGCCTACAGTGAGGCGTGCGGAGTTGTCGATTCGAATATCTTCTGCCAGATCAATTTCATCCCCGTTAAGACTCATCCGCGCAAAAGGCGCATCGCCTAGCAGGATATTAAAGGGCGCACTTCCCGTGATCTCCAGAACATCCCCCGCCTCGCGGATATCACGATAGATCTGCTGGGATTCACTGTCGTTCACTTCGATCCAGCTCTCACCGGTGAAGCTTATACGCAGCACATCATCTCCTATCGCCTCAATCGATATGACCCGAGGCTGATCTGCACCGAGAGCCGAATCTGATGCTGGCTCGCCAGATACCGTTGTTGGCTGTCCTTCAACAGAAGTCTGACTTGCAACGCTTGGATCTTGCTCCCCGCCCGGCACCCCAATATCAACATCTGCAGGCTCTAGGGCAGACAGTGGCATAGATTCAGTGCTGCCTAAACTAGATTGCTCTTCTACTGTGCCAGCCGCATCGACTATCGAGGGCGCAATTCTTGTCGGTTGTAGCGAGGGCGTAGGGCTCTCCTCTGCGTCGCCCTCTAGTGTTAGTTGCGGCTGCGCAATGAGTTGCTGTTCAGCCTGCCGGGAGAGTGCGGGACGAATTCCATCGGCACTATTCATAGATTCCGCGGTGGTTTGCATTTCAGAAACCGCATCATCTCCAAAATAGCTGTACACCAACCACAGTCCCAGAAAGCCACCGACGAAAACCAGCAAAGACACGATAACCAGAGGCTTGTTTCTATCTTTTTTCCTGCGCGCCCTTAGTTGTCGGCTAGCTTCTTCGATCTTCGCCTGCTGCCGGGTATTAAATTCATCATAGCGCGCTAGAAGATCCTCTGCGTCCAAGCCAAGCAATAAGGCGTAACTCTTGATATAGCCTTTAGCGAAAACGGCACCAGGCAGCTTTTCATAGCTGTTGGACTCCAGTGCCTTAACGTAATGCATTGTAATATGAAGTTGATCCGCGACTTCTTTCTCGTTCAGGCCAAGTCGCTGCCTCTCCTGGAGCAGCACTTCGCCTGCCGTCGGGATCTTCTCGTCTTCGGAGACACCGGTCTCATCTATAAGATCAATTGGCTCAGTTTGCATCACTTAGCCTTTGAAGCTGCTGATATTCAGGCGAACTAGGATAGAGAGTCGAGAGCACTAGAGTAAAATTCTCTACTAACTCTTCATTCTGAAAGTACCCTTTAATTTGAATTCCTGCGAGCAGTGCTCGTGGCGTGTGCGGCAGCTGGAGAAATTCAACGATTGTCAGATAGCTCTGATAATAGCGCCGCGCACTTAGATAGTCTTTCTGGTCGAACTCTAACAATGACAATTCGAGCGCTGCAATGAACAGATTTCCATCCAACTGCAGCGCTCTCTGAAAGGCGCTTCGCGCATCATCGAGCCGGCCCATTCGCAGGGCACTTCTTCCCAGACCTTCGAAGGCAAGTGCTCGCCCCTCATAACTTGTATCGCTCGCTACCATTTCCAGCTGTGCGTAGGATTCTCGATAGCGCTCCTGCGAGAACAGCATCGCTGCGTAATTATTACGCGCTCGGGAATTATCACGATCCAAACTGATCGCACGACGAAAGTTGGAATCAGCCAAGTCTCGATCGCCTTCTCGTTCTGCTATTAGTGCCAATACCTGATAGGCGTCCGAAACCTCGTCGTCGACATCCAGCGCATTGTTAGCGTGTCGCCGCGCTCCTGACATGTCATTGTTGTCAAAATAGGCTAACGCTAACTGCACATAGTCTGCCGCTGCCTGATCTTCGGAGGCATCAACCATGAAACCGCCCGTGGTTGTAGTCACACAGGCTGTCAACATCATAGAAGTCAGCACAACAGCGAACACAGAAGCTTGCTTCCTGTTGAATGATTTCAAAATCTCAAGCTTTATGAATAACATGATCTTCTACCGCGTACCTATTTTTTGCAGCTTATACAGGCCATCCCCGTTTATTCAGGGCTCTATAGTCTGTCGGCAGTTACCGCCAGATTATCAGTACTACTGAACACTTTAGCGCTATCTGTGGAGGCGGATTCGCTCTGTGCTTTGCGGCGCTTATGCCTCTCGGCACGGCGCGTCTGATCTTCCACGTCTCCTACTAATTGCCCGCAGGCAGCACCAATGTCATCTCCACGGGTAGTGCGCACAGTTACCGTGTATCCAGCTTGCTGCAATATTTGCCGAAAATTCGATACTGAGGATGAGCTAGGCCGCCGATAATCGCTCAGGGAAAAAGGATTAAACGGTATCAAATTAATCTTGCAAGGAAGTTGCTCTAGCAATTTTGCCAGGTCGCGAGCATGTTGCCTGTGGTCGTTCACCCCTGCAATCAAAGTATATTCGATGACGGGAACCCGCTTATCCGACAGACTATCCATATAAGACTGCACCGAACGCAGCAATTCCTTGATCGGATATTTCCTGTTGATTGGCATGATCTGACTGCGCAATTCATCATTTGGCGCATGCAGAGACACTGCGAGCGAGGCATTCGTATAGTCTTTCAACTTATCTATCGCGGGCACAACACCCGAAGTACTAATGGTCACTTTTCGCTTCGACAGCCCGTAGGCGCAATCTTCCATCATGATACTCAAAGCCTCCATGACGTTGTCAAAGTTTAGTAATGGCTCGCCCATACCCATCATTACGATATTGCTAACCTGGCGTTCCATTTTTCCTTCGAAGGCGCCCAGATGATAATTCGCCCACCACAGCTGGCCAATTATCTCTGCCACGCTTAGGTTACTATTAAAGCCTTGTTTACCGGTTGCACAGAACGAGCAATCCAGGGAGCAGCCTGCCTGAGAAGAGATGCACAATGTGCCTCGGCCAGATTCCGGTATGAAAACCATTTCGACATGGCTGCCACTGGCCACTTCCACAATCCACTTGCGGCTACCATCTTCCGATTTGTAGTCTTCCAGAATCTTTGGGAGAGAAATATCTGAAGTTTGCTTAAGCTTTTCGCGAAGATCCTTGCTGATATCGGTCATCGCATCGATATCCAGCACTCCGCGCTGATGAATCCATTTCAGAATTTGATCAGCGCGAAAGGGCTTCTCGCCCAAGTCGGCGAACAACGCCCGAAGATTTGCCAGAGAAAGACCAGCTAAATTGGGTTTGTGAATCGCCGTCATGCTCAACTTTCCTCTACAGGAGTTTTGCTTCAGGAACAGATTTCGTTGTCATTGAAAAAATAGCTGACTTCGCGTGCTGCCGAAGTAGTCGAATCAGAGCCATGCACTGCATTTGCATCGATAGAATGCGCATACTCGGCGCGGATAGTTCCTGCCGCCGCCTCTGCCGGATTCGTGGCACCCATCAGATCACGATTTAGCATGACAGCACCCTCGCCTTCCAGTGCAGTGACCATTACGGGCCCTGAAGTCATAAATTCGATGAGATCTTTGTAAAAAGGTCTTTCCTTGTGCTCAGCGTAGAATCCGCCGGCTGATTCGTCGTCTAATTGCAGCATTTTCGCGGCAACAATCTTCAAGCCAGCTTTTTCGAAGCGGGCATAGATCTCGCCGATAACGTTCTTCGCTACGGCGTCGGGCTTGATAATGGATAGTGTACGTTCGATCGCCATCTTAACTCCAATGTGTGGTGAATTCGTGAGAGCGCGCATTATACGTGGTAATTTTTGGATTTTGTACGCTTTTAATGAATAAATACGCCATTTTTCAGAGGCTTAATCGGCTACCTCTTCCATCCAGGCAGCTTGAATACCCTCCAGAATTTTCTCACCACAGCGATCAGGGTCATCGTCAAAGTCATCCAGCGCCAGCACCCATTTCCTCAGATCGACGAAATTGACGTATTGTGGGTCAGTGTCGGGAAACTGGTCGCTAAGCTCTATGGCGATATCAAATACATCGGTCCATTTCATGCGCTGCCCCCTAGTGTTCTTCAGAAACCATATTGATGGTGTACTTCGGAATTTCTATGACGAGATCCGACTCCCCAACCAGTGCCTGACAGCTCAGGCGCGATTCCGGCTCCAGCCCCCAGGCCTTGTCCAGATAGTCTTCTTCGTTCTCCTCGGCCTCTTCTAGCGAGTCGAAGCCCTCACGCACGATGACGTGACAGGTAGTACAGGCACAGGACTTTTCGCAAGCATGCTCAATCGAGATATTATTTCGAAGTGCAGCATTCAGAATAGTCTCATCCTTTCCTGCTTCGATTGTTAAGCCATCGGGGCAAATCACTTCATGTGGAAGAAAGGTTAGCTTAGCCATTTCGGTTTGAATTTTCCTTTGTCGAGGATTAACAGTAACTTTATTTAGTGAACATTATCACCTGACCGACCAACTAGTCGGTCTACTTTTCCACTGCATCGATAGACTCGCCGCGAAGGGCGTTAGCAATGTGTAGATCCATTCTCTTGGCCGCAAAATCGCTGCTGGCCTGGTTCAATTCTTCGGTCGCCGCGTGTATCTGCACACTGCCTCCTGATGTCATTGTGTTCTCGAGCGCCTTAATAGATTCGGCGAGGCTGTCGGCCTCTTCTCGAGACAATAGATTACCGTCAACCAGGAGCGCATTGGCGATAGCGTCCAGCAATTGAGTTGCCTCAAGTTGCGCCTCTTTTATCGACCGAGCTTCCATATCGATCTTTGCGTGACTCTGAGAATCCTGCAACATCTCTTCGATGACACTGGATTTAAGGCCATAGCTAGGCTTAACCTGAATTTCGGCTTTCTTGCCTGTACTCAGCTCTTCTGCGGACACACTTAACAGGCCATCTGCGTCCACCTGAAAACTCACCCGTATCTTCGCGGCGCCCGCCACCATCGCTGGGATGTCGCGAAGTTCAAATCGCGCCAACGATCGACAGTCGGAGACAAGTTCTCGTTCACCCTGCACAACATGGAGGGACATAACGGTCTGACCATCCTTGAATGTCGTAAACTCTTGCGCCTTGGCCACAGGAATAGTTGTGTTGCGCGGAATGATCTTCTCCACAAGCTCACCCATCGTCTCTATTCCTAGCGACAGCGGATTAACATCCAGAAGCAGAAAGCTATCGGGAGATTTATTCCCGATAAGTACGTCGGCCTGAATTCCGGCACCGATAGCGACCACCTTATCGGGGTCAATATCAGTCAGCGGTGTTTTACCAAAAAATTCTGCTACGGCATCGCGAACCAGGGGCATTCGAGTAGAGCCGCCCACCATAACGATATTATCGATATCAGCGACAGCAAGACCTGCATCACGTAGCACCCTGCGGCAGCTCATTATAGTTCTACGAATCATGTCTGCGGTAAGTTTCTTGAGCGTACTTTCCTCAAGCAGGGCAGAGAACTGGTTGATTACGATTGCCGTTTGAGGCTTATCACTCAACTCGTGCTTGGCCGCATTAGCCAACTGCCGCAGTTTCGCCACCGAGGGCACTGCTACGGCAGCCGACTCTTGCAACTGCGCGGCGATCCATTCGGCTATGGCATGATCGATGTCATCGCCACCCAAACTAGTATCACCACCCGTTGCCAGCACTTCGAATACGCCGTTTTTCAGGCTGAGAAGTGATACATCGAAAGTGCCACCGCCCAGATCGAATACCACCACATTGCCTTGATCATTGCTATCCAGGCCATAGGCTACAGCTGCTGCGGTTGGCTCATTCAACAGGCGCAACACATTGAGCCCAGCAAGCTGAGCCGCATCCTTGGTTTGCTGCCGCTGCGCGTCATTAAAATACGCCGGCACGGTGATAACAGCACCTTCTAACGCTCCCTTAAGACTTGCTTCGGCGCGCTCGACCAGCGCGCTTAGAATATCGGCCGAGATCTGAACTACATCCTTGCTGCCGGCCTCAGTCAGAATTGCGGGCGCTCCGTCAGCTCGCGCCTCATCGAATTCGAAGGGGAGATAATCTTGCTTCGCCTTCAGCTCACTGAGGCTTTTGCCAAGCAGGCGTTTGACCGACGCAATCGTGTTGAGTGGGTCATCGACCAATAGCGCTTTTGCCTCGACACCAACTAGTGGCGGCTTGCCTTTGGAGTAATGAACTACAGAAGGAAGTAGATGCTGAGCCGCACTATCTGGCAGAGTTTCTACTCCGGGCCCACAGCTTGCAGAGACTAGTGAATTTGTCGTTCCCAGATCGATGCCCACGGCACGACGATGCAGTGGCTTCGCCTGCTTCCCACCGGGTTCCTGAATCTGGAGTAAAGCCATGTAAATTCGTTGTCTCTATTTTTGAATGTTAATAGAAGCGATTCTTGGCAGCCGGTCTGCTCACTGCAGCTAATAGCCTAATCGAATCTCTTCGCCGGCGTCTATCTCGGCACTTAATTTATAAAGAAACTGAAGCTCGTGATAAACCTTCTTTGCTTCATTGAAATTTTCCAGATCAAAAAACTCTGCAAACTTCTTTTCTTGTTTTTCTAATTTTACGTTTACCTCAGAGCGCAGCGCATCCAGACTCGCCAATGCCGATTCGTCTATAGGCAGCTCATCCAACTTCTCTCGCAACTGTATCTGTTCCAGCAAGAGATCCATGCTTAGATCATTCTGATTGACCTGCTCCACGTCGATATCACGCAGAGACAATAGATAGGCCGCTCTTCGAAGTGGAGACTTTAGCGTCTCATAAGCTTCGTTTAGATAACTGCTTAGCTGCACAGCACGGAGTTTCTCCGGCTCTTCGGCATTAGCAAAACGGTCTGGATGCACCTCACCCTGCTGTCTTCGATATTCTGCCGAAAGCGACTCCTGATCGAGCTCGCAGGCCTCCGGTAAATTAAAGAGCGTGAAGTAATTTCTTATTAGTGATTGCACTTTAGATTGGCTACGCTTGCAGGTTTAGAACGAATCGACTCTCATCAAAAGAGTTGAGTCGAAAAAGTTTTACATCAAATGGGCTAGGTCAGATACTAAAACTCTCGCCGCAACCGCACTCGCCCTTGGCATTCGGATTCTTGAATTCGAAACCTTCATTAACGCCGTGTTTCACAAAGTCCATTTCCGTGCCATCAATGTAGACGAGGCTTTTTGGGTCTACAATAATTTTGACGCCCTGCTCTTCAAATATTTCATCGCCGACTTCCAGCTTGTCGACGAATTCGAGGACATAGGCCATTCCTGAACATCCAGTCGTCTTAACTCCAACGCGTATCCCGATACCGTGACCACGATCCGCTAATTGTTCAGCTACATGAGCTGCGGCTGTAGATGAAATTGAAATTGCCATAAGCGACTTCTTTCCCTCTTATCCTTTTCTCTTCTGCTTCACGTCTTCGATTGCAGCCTTGATCGCATCTTCAGCTAATACTGAACAATGAATCTTTACAGGCGGCAAACCTAGTTCGTCCGCAATGTCTTTATTCTTGATCAGAGTCGCTTCGTCTAACGAACGACCCTTTACCCACTCAGTAAGCAGCGAGCTAGACGCGATAGCCGAGCCGCAGCCATAGGTCTTAAATTTTGCATCTTCGATGACACCATTCTCGTCAACTTTAATTTGCAGACGCATCACGTCACCACACGCGGGAGCGCCGACCATTCCAGTGCCGACATTCACATCGTTGTCGTCCATCTTACCGACGTTACGAGGATTTTCGTAGTGATCCAATACCTTGTCTGAATACGCCATTCTTAATTCTCCTGACTCGCTCCGATTAGTGAGCTGCCCATTTAACTTGACTTAGGTCGATACCGTCCTTGTGCATGTCCCACAACGGCGATAATTCTCTTAATTTGCCTACGGCTTCGCGTATCTTTTCGATAGCAAAGTCTATCTCTTCTTCGGTGGTAAATCGGCCGATCGTCATTCTCAACGAGCTGTGGGCCAATTCGTCGTTCAGGCCAATGGCGCGCAGAACATACGAAGGCTCCAGGCTCGCCGATGTGCAGGCTGAACCCGAGGAGACAGCCAGATCACGAAGCGCCATCATCAGAGATTCCCCCTCAACGAAGTTGAAGCTGATATTGAGGTTTCCGGCAACCCGATGATCTGCATCACCGTTCACAAACACTTCTTCCATATCCTTGAAGCCCTCAAGCAGGCGATTGCGCAGCCCCAATACTCGAGCATTTTCCGCATGCATCTCTTCTTTCGCGATGCGGTAGGCTTCGCCCATACCTACAATCTGGTGTGTGGCTAGAGTGCCGGAACGCATACCACGCTCATGACCACCACCGTGCATCTGCGGCTCAATGCGAACACGCGGCTTACGCCGCACATAGAGAGCGCCAATACCCTTGGGCCCATAGGTTTTATGTGCAGTGAGTGACATCAGATCAACTTGCATTTCTTCCATATCGATGTCGATCTTTCCTGTACTCTGGGCCGCATCGACATGAAAAATAACCTTATGCTCTCGAGTGACCTTGCCAATCGCGGCGATGTCGTTGATCACTCCAATCTCGTTGTTTACATGCATTAGAGAAACAAGGATGGTATCGGGACGAATTGCGGCAGCTACCGCTTCCGGCGTGATTAATCCTGCTTCGGTCGGATCGAGGTAAGTCACCTCGTAACCCTCTCGCTCCAATTGACGACAACTATCGAGCACCGCCTTGTGCTCAATCTTGGAAGTAACGATGTGCTTGCCTTTCTTCACGTAAAAATGGGCAGCGCCCTTTATGGCCAGGTTGTCTGCCTCTGTAGCCCCGGAAGTCCAGACGATTTCTCGAGGATCACAGTTGATCAAATCGGCTACCTGGCGGCGCGCTGTTTCGACAGCTTCTTCTGCCTTCCAGCCAAACATATGCGACCGCGATGCAGGGTTGCCGAAATTGGCTTCAAGAGTAAGACACTCTGCCATTTTTGCAGCGACTCGCGGATCAACCGGAGTAGTTGCTGAATAATCTAAATAAATTGGAAATTGCATTAATTGCTCCACTACTGTTACTTCTCTACAAGCTTGGGGCCAAGACCCGAATGTCTTCTACACCCTCGCTGACAATTAGGTGTTTTCGGTCTTGGTGCTGCGAAATTCGTCTTACTTCATTCTTTGCTACCAAATCTGCAAGGCTAATACCCTCCAGAAAGGCATGAATCTGTTGACTTAAATCTTCCCACAGATAATGGGTTAAGCAGGTCTCACCACCCTGGCAGTCCCCTGCCCCTTTGCACTTGGTCGTATCAACCGACTCATTTACCGCATCTACTATCTCAGCGATATAAATTGCCTCAGCGCCCCGTTGCAGCTCATAGCCGCCACCCGGGCCTCGAACACTGCTCACCAAGGAGCCACGTCTGAGTTTGGCAAATAATTGCTCCAAATAAGAGAGTGATATTGCCTGTCGCTGAGATATATCCGCAAGACTCACCGGCCCCTGATTCTTATGCAGAGCCAAGTCCAGCATTGCTGTAACCGCGTATCTACCTTTTGTGGTTAAACGCATAGGAAGTCTTCTCGATGCCTAGTAAACGCTGGAGATTATCGAATACCTAAGTAAAATAGTCAAGTATATGCCACGGCTATCGAAGTGGGCGAAAAGACAGGGTTTGAGATCTATGCGCGTTCGTAAACCAGGGTAGAGGCTGCCTTGCCGAAATCATCATTCAATGGATAACCGAAAGCCTTGGCCTGGAGAGCAATAACGGATAGATGGGGGATACTGTGGGTTATTAGGCCCATCATCTCACGCTCTATAGTGCTGCTGATCTCAACCGCGGGGCTGGAAGGCAGGACAGACTCTTTGACTATGATGAGATCCTTTGCGAATGGAGCCTGTTTGAGCTGCTCAACTCTCCTGGCAATAGTTGCCAGAGCGAAGCATGCTGCCTCTAAGTTGTGCTCTATCTCCTTATCGCGTTTACGCTTATCGTAGTCGATTGCTGCGGCCGGCAATCCACAGAAGAAGCTGCTGAAGCGGTCGAGGAAATGGCGAATATGAGCTGCAATCGAAGAACTGCCCCGCGAAGTGTCGACATAGACCTCCTGAGACACCATTTCCAGGATTTGTTCGCACTGTTCGATGCACTGGATACACCCGTCGATCAGGAGCGACTCTGAGCTGGAACCTGCTAGCCCGGCGACTCTTTGTTCTACTTTGGTCTGTATCATTAGTTTACTATTACCGCTCATTTTGAAACTGCCGACCAAACCCATGAATAA
>CAJQHM010000002.1 GCA_905478195.1 uncultured Pseudomonadales bacterium | reverse complement strand
TCCAGCTCAAATAGTGTGATTTAGATGACGCAAAATAGCCAAGAGAATATTCTGGTCATAGGGCCAGCATGGGTTGGCGATATGGTGATGGCGCAGTCTCTATTCATGTGCCTGAAGCAGGAATACCCAGGCTGCCGGATTGCAGTGCTGGCCCCTGATTGGACTCGACCACTATTGGATCGAATGCCGGAGGTAGAAAAGGGGCTTAGTCTCGAGTTGGGCCATGGAGACTTAGGATTGGGAAATCGCCGCGCGTTGGGCAAGTCTCTGCGCGGCGAGCAATTTACCAGAGCAATTATTCTCCCCAATTCTTTTAAGTCAGCATTGATACCTTTTCACGCTGGAATTGTAAATCGAGTCGCATGGAGAGGAGAGTGGCGAAATATTCTGCTAAGCGATTGTCGACGTCTCGATAAGAATGCATACCCCCTTATGGTTCAGCGTTTCGCTGCGCTTGCCTTTCCTGCTTCCGATCATCCGCCCGCAGCCATTCCCGAGCCCAAGTTACACACGGATAGGGTTTCAGTTGAAAAAGCGCTTAGAAGCTTTGATCTGGACGGGAAGAATCGGATACTGGCAATCTGCCCAGGAGCAGAGTTTGGAGAGGCCAAGCAGTGGCCAGCCGCGCATTTTGCCACCGCCTGCAGCAAGAAGATTGACGAAGGTTGGAAAGTTTGGATATTCGGCTCAAAGAAGGATACAGAGGTTGCCGAGGAAGTCATTCGATTACTTTCCCCGGAGCACAGACTCAGTTGTGTGAGCTTGACGGGAATGACGAGCCTGGCGCAGGCAATAGATCTTCTTTCTGTCGCCGATGCCGTTATATCTAATGACTCTGGCTTAATGCATATAGCTGCCGCGCTTGATAAGCCGGTGGTTGCACTTTATGGTTCAACATCGCCCGACTTTACGCCACCATTGAACAGTAAGTCGAAGCTACTATTTACAGATATAGATTGTAGGCCTTGCTTCAAGAGGGAGTGCCCCTTGGGTCATAAGAAATGTCTCACCGAGCTTGAACCGGTGCTAGCCATACGCGCTATCGATGAGCTAACAGTTTCGAACAGCAGTCATTAAAAGGCTGGGTATAAAAGAGAATAGAAAAGGGATAGTTCATTGCGAGTGCTAATAGTAAAAGTTTCCTCTCTCGGTGATGTGATACACACCCTACCGGCAGTCACCGATGCGCAGCGTGCGCGCAGCGATATTCAGTTTGACTGGGTGGTTGAGGAAAACTTCGTAGAGGTGCCAGGTTGGCACCCGGCCGTACAGAATGTAATACCCGTGGCATTGCGGCGCTGGCGGGGCAACATAGTAAAGACTTATATGAGTCATGAGTTTCGTGCGTTCAAACGGGCATTCCAGGGCGTACACTATGATCTGGTAATAGATGCACAGGGACTAATTAAGAGTGGTTTTATCAGTCGTCTCTCGAAAGGCTTAACCGTTGGGCTAAGCAACCGAACTATTCGGGAGCCAATGGCTACGCTCTTCTATAACAAGGTCTACTCTGTTCCCTGGACTGAGCACGCAGTTGACCGAGTTAGGCAATTGTTTTCCAGAGCTCTTCAATATGAGTACGACCCAGATCAAATTGACTACGGCATTGACCTGAGCAGAATTGAAGGTAGCCAAAAAAAATTAGAGAGGTCTAGTAAACAGCTAGTCTTTTTGCACGGCACCACTTGGCAAACAAAGCATTGGCCAGAAATTTATTGGCGACAGCTCGCACAGATTAGCACTGAGGCTGGATACAAAGTGCTTCTGCCATGGGGAAATCCAGAAGAAAAACTACGTGCCGAGTATATTGCGCAGGATAACGAGCAGGTTGAGGTATTGGATAAGCAGTCATTGTCGGGTCTTGCTCAATACATACAGCAATCTGACGGAGTCATCGCCGTAGATACGGGCCTGGGTCATCTAGCTGCGGCACTGGCGAAGCCGACTGTCTCACTTTATGGGCCAACTGATCCCGGACTATCGGGCACCTTCGGGAACAATCAGCTGCATCTTAACTCGACATTAAATTGTGCTCCCTGTGTGAAGAAGACTTGCAGCTATTCGGGTCCGGGAGTTACCGAAAAATATGCGGGTGACTCCTTCACAATTACACCGCCTTGCTTTGCATCCCATGGTCCGATTGAAGTATGGCAGCAGTTCCAGAGTCTGTTAGAAAAATCTTAGAAGAAGAAAAATGATCTAATGAAACTGAGCTTTCTCATCTACACCTACTTTCCATTTGGCGGATTGCAGCGAGATTTTTTCCGTATAGCGAAAGAGTGTGCGTCCCGTGGACATGAGATTACCGTTTACACACTTCGTTGGGATGGTGATGTTCCAGAGTGGATTAACGTTATATTGGTTCCGGTATCAACACGAAATCGTATCAAACGAAATGAGGCCTACACTGAATGGGTGCAGGCATCCCTTAGAAAACAGAGCAAGAGTCTGGTCATCGGATTTAACAAGATGCCGCTACTCGATATTTATTTCGCCGCAGATCCTTGCTTTATGGAGAAAGCGACCGAGCAGCGTGGTTTCTACTACAAATTCACGCCACGTTTTAAGCATTTCAAATACTTTGAGGAATCAGTGTTTGCACCGAATCAGCAAACCGAAGTGTTAATCCTTTCGCCGCAGCAACGGACTTCCTTCGAGAAATACTATCCGGGTTGTGGGCCCAGGCTCCATCAAGTTCCGCCAGGAATATCGATAGACAGAAAAGTCGATGTGATTGACAAGGCTGCCGGAAATGAAGTGCGCTCGGAACTAGGACTGACACAAGAGACGAAATTGCTACTGCAGGTGGGTTCCGGCTTTCGAGTGAAGGGTGTCGATAGGGCGTTACAAGCGCTGGCTTCTCTTCCCGCGTCAGAGTTGGAGCAATGCCACTACCTGCTTATAGGTCAGGATAACCCAGACCGCTATCTAAGGCTTGCCAAGAAACTTGGAATAGCTCCGTACTTCACCGTATTACCGGGCCGCGATGATATTCCCCGATTTCTCGCTGCAGCAGACCTCTTGCTCCACCCGGCCTATTCTGAGAGTGCGGGTTATGTGCTGTTAGAGGCGACTATTGCGGGCCTGCCTGTATTAACAACCTCTAGCTGTGGTTATGCTTTCCATATCGAGCAGGCCGAGTCAGGACTGGTGTGTGACCAGCCATTTCAGCAGCAGCAACTAGATAGCTACCTGGCGAAGATGTTACAGAGCTTGGACACGGCGAATTGGTCGCAGAATGGTCTGGAATATGGAAGGCAAGACGAGCTATATTCGCAATCGGCTGTCGTAGCGGACTTCATCGAGAAATTTGCGGCGAAAAAAGCCTAAGGCACATCTATGCACTATCTGAATGAAGATTTCGCTAAAGACCTCCCCGAGAGAGATGTGTTTCGAAATTTGCAGGGCCTAGAAGGAAAGGTTTATCGTCACGTGAAGGGTAGGAAGACTCTGCAATTTGAACTCGCGGGTAAAAGCTATTTCGTCAAGCAACATTTCGGCGTAGGTTGGAGAGAAATTCTCAAGAATGTTCTACAGCTACGCATGCCCATACTAGGCGCCGAAAATGAATGGCAAGCGATTCAGAAACTCAATTCTCTTGGCCTGGCCACGATGACATGTGTAGCCTATGGCAGCAAGGGCTGGAACCCTGCTAGCCGTCAGTCCCTTATTGTCACAGAGGATCTGGTCGATACTATAAGTCTCGAAGACTACTGCAAAGATTGGCGCCAGAACCCTCCTGCCTTTGCAGTGAAGCATAGACTTCTGAGCAAGCTGGCTAATATCAGTCGAGAACTACACCAGAACGGTATCTGTCATAGAGATTACTATCTCTGCCACTTCCTGTTGCCGAAGAATACGCAGCTGAATGAGATTACGGCTAAGGGCAAGGCAGGGGAAGATTTCGATCTGTACATTATCGATCTCCATCGAGCGCTTATTAAAAATCCTTTAGCGATGCGCTGGGTCATCAAAGATATAGGTGGGCTTCTCTACTCGGCTCTAGAGGTTGGACTAACGCAGCGTGACTTATATAGATTCATCAAAATATACAGCGGACAGAGCTTGCGTGAAGCCTTGGCGCACAATGGAATATTTTGGGGTGCAGTAAACAAGCGCACTATGGCCATGCACAGGAAATTGGGCTCGGCGGATTAGACTATGACAGTATTCTCTAGCTCAGAACTGGTTCGCATGGGTCGCCATATACCGACACCTTTCAGTATCAGTATCTCTGCTGAACATGGTGACGAAGAACTAAAGATAGATTCATTGTTGCGGATAGTCCCCGGGAAACGCTTGGTAGCGCTAAGTCGCTGGCGCAACACAGCTGTAATCGTAAAAATATTCATTCATCCGAATCGATGGAAGCGTGCGCTGCTTAGGGACATTACGGGCATCAATACTCTAAGTCAGGCAAGTATCCCAACGCCTAAGCTACGCTTACAATCTTCGACTGCAGACGGCAACGCGGGAGTGCTGATTATTGAATACCTGCACGAGAGTAGCAGCTTGGCTGTACTCTTTGCTGAGGCTAAGAACGAAGAGGCAAAGGCAGAAGTTCTAGAGATGGGTGTAAAGACCGTTGCCGCCTGTCATCAAGCTGGGCTTTGGCAGAACGATATTCATCTTGATAACTTTATGTTGTCGAAGGGCGTGATCTATGTGCTGGATGGTGGAGATATCAAGAATAAGGGAGATGCTCTAGACGTTGACACCCGACTCAAAAACTTCGCACATTTTCTTGCGCAGTTCCCGGTGGCACAGGATGCGCAGAGCTCTAAGCTATTCGATCTCTATAGCCAACACATATCAAAGGCAAACGAAGTAGACGCTGATGAATTTGTCCAGATGATTAAGAAGGCGAGGCGCAGGCGGCTTAATGGTTATGAGCGCAAGCTGTCTCGCTCGACAACGGCACATCGCTGTGAACAGGGCGAAAGTTTCTTCTATGTCTATGACAGAACTATTCACTCTCCCGAACTCGATAGGTTTATTAGTGACCCCGATGCCTCTATTGAAGGACAACTCTTATTGAAAGATGGCAATTCATCCACGGTTGCACTGATAGAAATCGACAAGAAAAAATATGTGCTTAAGCGATATAATATCAAAAGTTTTTGGCATGGATTATCCAGGGCATTCAGGCCGAGTCGCGCTTACCATTCTTGGAAAAATGCATCCACTCTTGAAATGTTAGGTGTGCCCACCGCCCACCCGCTTCTATTTCTGGAAGAGAGGGTGTTTTGGATCATCCGTCGCCGCGCCTACTTTCTCTGCGAGTATATCGAAGAAAGCGACTTGTGGACTGCGTGGAGAAAGCAGGCACTCGAGACTAACGAGAAAGAAACCGTGGCTCTGTTTAGAGATCTGTTCAGAATATTTGCCGACTACCGAATTAGTCATGGTGACATGAAGGCGACTAATTTTCTGGTTAAAGGAAAAGTATTGTACGTGCTGGATCTGGATGCCATGGTGAGGCACAGGACTGACGCGAAGTTTAAAGAAAAATTTAACAAAGATTTACAGCGTTTCCGCAAAAATTGGCTGGGCACACCACTTGAGCCCGAAGTCGACAAGCTGCTAGGTGAAGCGGCGAGTATTAAACTGGCTTAGTCTATGAGTGTAATTACCTTAGGTTTATCAGGAGCAATCGGGCACGATCCCGCCGCGGCACTTTTTGTGGATGGCGAGCTTGCCGCTGCGGTAGAGGAAGAGCGCCTGATCCGGCGAAAGCATGCTTATGGAGAGGCCCCCTATCTTTCAGCACGGCGTTGCATGCAGATTGCACGGGTTAATCCGGCTGATATAGATCAGGTAGCCGTTCCCTTTGCTCCCATTAGTCTGTTTACGAAAGCTCGTTGGCATCATGCCTACAGGCATTGGTATGCTCCAGACAGGGCGGTAGATAGTCTGTTCAACGGGAATAGACGCTATCGCAGATACCTTGCAGAGCTCCATGCCTTGCTGGAAAAACTGCATATTCCTGCGGAGAAGATAAAGATTGTTCCTGTAGAGCATCAACTAGCCCATGCCAGTAGTGCCTACCATCTCAATGAGCAGGAAGGTAAGACCGCGATATTCTGCATCGATTCGAAGGGAGAGTACTCGAATATTTTTCTGGGTTATGGAGAGAACGGGAAGATCGTAAAAGTAAAAGAGTTCTACAACCCGGACTCGCTCTGTGGCATGTATGCGGCGTTGACAGATTACCTGGGTTTCGAAATTCTTAAGGGAGAGATTAAAGTGATGGGGATAGCCCCCTTTGGCGATGCCTCCAAGTATGACCTCTCCTTTTTAGCCAAATTTAATGGCAAGAAGTTTATCGTAGACAATACTCTGATCGGCACCGTGGGTCTGCGGCGTTACAAGGCAAAATCCAAGGGGCACTATTTTAGCCAGAAGCTAGTGGATAAGTTAGGGCCTAGACGGGTTGGTAATCTAGTGGATGATCCTTACGTACACTACGCGGCGGCGATTCAGAAGCTCTATGAAGATCTATCTGCACAGCTCGTACAACACTATCTATCGGATGTGTTGGAGGAGTCTGGGCGCCTCGCTATCGCTGGAACAGGTTCGATGAATATTCGCTTGAATCAGCATCTTGCCAATCTTCCCAATGTCAAAGAACTGATAGTACATCCGGCATGCAGTGATGCCGGCACCGCAATCGGAGCCGCCAGCTACGTAGTTAGGCAATCCGGAACCAAGATTAACCCTGTTAAAAATATGTTCCTAGGTCCTTCGTATACCACGGCGCAGTGTATCGATGCCTGTAAGTCTCATCGCGATAAACCACTGTGGGAGGTCCTGGAGGAGCCCTATGAAAAGGCAGCAAAAATTCTCGCCGAGGGTCATCTGCTTGCCTGGTATAGAGGTCGTTTGGAGTTCGGAACAAGAGCGCTGGGCAATCGAAGTATCTTGGCGAATCCAAACTTCTCCGAAGTCGCCGAGAAGATTAATCATCAGGTTAAATTTCGCGAAGCTTGGCAGCCCTATTCGGTGTGTGCGTTAGATAGCGTTGCAGAAGAATTTATTCCCGGTCAGCAGCACGATAAATATATGTGCCGAGCTGTACAGGCCAGTGGCGACTGGGCTGCGAAGTATCCTGCCATCGTGCATGTGGACAATAGCACCGAGACGCAGATCGTCGATGCTAAGAGCAATCCCGACTTGCACAGGCTTTTATTAAGTTTTCAGAAAGAAACTGGAACCGGGATGTTAATTAACGCACGCTTGAATAGACCCGGAGAAGCCTTGGTATGTTCCCCGGAGGATGCGCTTAATATGTTCCTCGGAACCGATCTGGACTATTTTATTATGGAAGATGTGTTAGTTAGCAAGCGAGAGCTTCCGGACGAATGGTAATCTAAAGAAGCGGGGCGCGTTCTACTTCAAACGTTGAAAAACCAGAATGCGCTGCTTCTCTGAATTCGGGAAAGAGGCCAGTAACATCAATTTATCTGCTATATCTTCTCGCTCGAGTAGTTTCTGTGTTTCGAAGGTGAGCTCAGCTGCTATCGTGTCTCCTGCTTCACTCGAAAGAATTTCTTCTTCGCTGAGGTTTCTCTGCGTCAGGTTGTAGTTCTCTATTTTGCCGCTGAAATAGGCCAGAGCATGATTATTTGTCACTAGCCCTGTGTCTTCGTCGGTGTTCTGTGCGATCCACTCGATCGAATCTCTTACATAAGACTTGGACTCACCGAAGCTGTAGTAAGAATCGATTGCGCAGTAGCTAAAGAATATTGCGATAACGATTCGTATCCTATTTTGATTTGATGGCTTAGCAGATTCTAGAAAATGAAGCATAACTATCGGTACGAAAAGGGCTAATAGAATGCACATTAGTATCGCATAGCGGCTGGATAGATAGCGGGTGAGTAAGAGAAAGCCCAGTAGTATTAAAAGATTCATGCAGAGATAGAAGATAAGAGGAACTGCTATTTCGCGTTCCAGGTGCGTTTGTTTCTTAAGTCGCGCCACAATCACGACAAGCAGATAGGGCGCACCGATGGCACTTATTAGGTTAGCCAGAAGAATCGCTATCATTCCGGCTAGCAGGAAAATCTCGATATACTCTCGTGAGAAGGTTGCCGCATATTCTGTGAACAACAGGGAGCCCAGTAACGCTCTCTCTTCATCGTTCAGGGTAAAATTTCCAGTGATGAAGGGCTCGTAGATTGACGCAAAATCGATAAACAGTTGTCCGACATTGAGTCCCATCAGGGCTAAAAAAATTAGTAGGCCGACAGATAAGGAAATCATGATGGTGTACATTCGAACGAGCAGCCTACTGCGTGCGCCGATGTCCATTCGGTAATCAAGCAACAGGCCGAGCGGGGTAAACACAAGATAAGCAATTGCCTCTGCGCGGAACGATGCGGCTATTAACAGAGAGGTGCAGAAAACTACTGCGTGTTGCTTTGACTGTGTCTTTGTGTAAAGCAAATACTGCCACAGTGCGAATAGTGAGAGTGCCCAGAAGCCAGTGTCGCGAATTATCAGCTCACGGTATTCGTTTAGCTGTGGGTAAACCAATATGCTAATTGCGGCGAGGAGAAGCAGCGCTCGTGAATCTTTGATTTCTTTTGCGATGCTCAAGAAAGCGTAAACGAGTAGAGCATAGAACAAGGCGTTGACAAGCAAGCCGGCGGAGAAAACATCGAGCCCGGACCAGGACACGATGCCAATAAGAATAGAGTAGCTTGCCCAGGAATAATGTTGATAGGCCGCTTTGAGGCCATCTGCGAGAAATATTTCCGCCGTGCGAGCATAGGTGTAGGCATCGGAATTTGGAACTTCTTGGCTGAACAGTGTGGAAATAGATAGCAGTAGGCTCGCTGCTACCGCGAACCACCTGATGTCAACTTGTCGCCAATCTAGATTCATCTTCATTCACATTATCAATCGTTAGACTAGTAGGGTCGAGCAGATTGTCCGGCAGCCTGGGTTTTAAAGCGTTTGTGTAGCCAGAGGTATTGATCGGGCTGTTTTTTAATCGCTGTTTCTACAAGCTCGTTGGTCCTGCGCGCATCGGCTTCGACGTCTCCGCTTGGAAATCCCTGTAGGGGAGGGCTGAAATCGAGATGATACCCCGAGTTATCCTCATTACGATAATGGCTATAGAACAGCACGGCGGAATCATTGACCTTGGCGAATCTGGCGGTGGCGGTAATCGTCGCAGCCTCTACGCCAAAGAATGGGACGAATACAGAGTGTTTCGCCCCATAGTCTTGATCCGGCGCGTACCACAGTATGCGTCCCGCCTTGAGGCTGCGCATTGCACCGCGTACATCTTTTCTGTCGTAGACGTGGCGAAAGTGTCGAATTCGGCCATTGAACATCGCCGCCTGAAACAGAGGATTCTTGTTAGGACGGTAGGTAACATCCATATCTCCAACTAGATTAAATAAGAAGCCGCCGAATTCTATGGTGGAGAAATGGGCACACAGAAGCAACACGCCCTTCCCTTGAGCAATCGCGGCCTCCAGGTTTTTCAGCCCCGTCACCGTAGTGCGAGAGCGGTAGTCCTCAGGGCTGCGAAACCACGCTATCGCTACCTCCATAAGGCCTATGCCATTGGAGAGGAACGTCTTTCTTACTAATTTCCGGTGTTCCTCACCGCTTAACTGGGGAAAGCACAGGCGTAGGTTGACCTCGCAGATATGCCGGCGCGACTTCGCAAAATAGTAGCTAAGCAGGCCTATGCCCTGGCCCAGGCGAATTTGCACTGCGTAGGGCAGCTGTGCAGCTAGCCACATAGCGCTGAGGCCCAGCCAGGTCGGCCAGTAGCGCGGTCCCGCGAACTGGCGTAGAGGTGTTCTTTTTTGTGAGTCTTCAGCCACTAGGTTTGCCAGCTAGCACCAGAATGGATGCTGGGAGTGTAGGAGAATATTAGGTTTATCGCTCTTATTGGCGCGAATTGTAGCAGAAGCCTGCGAATAGCTGCAGTTTGTGAGGCTGCGAATGGAAAAGAAGCCATAGGCTTATATAAAACCCCACTTAGAGGGTAAAAAAACAGGAATTATTGACTAAATCTCCCACTTATTGCAATAAATGTCGGAATTTTTGACGAACCTCAGTCTAGAATGCCTAATCGCCCGCAGTAAGAGGGAAATTCCCTCCTTACGGACCTCCGGCCCTAATTGTTCGGATGAAATATCCCCCTTACTGCGGGCTTATTGCAGAGATGAATTCAATAGACACTGTATCAAGCCTTTCGCCAACATTCTTGGTGTAGCGCTGAGGATCTGATCCGTTTCGTGCATTATTCCTGCTATTTATGCTTGTGATATGATTTGCCGCCAGTGAATCCAGTAAAAATGTAGTGGGAACCCCTAAATGAAACTTGAGATGCCACCCTTTCAACAGGCCAAGCTGCTAGTTATCGGCGATGTCATGCTGGATAGATATTGGCATGGTACCGCTTCGCGTATCTCCCCCGAGGCGCCAGTACCCGTCGTGCAAGTCGGTAATCAGGAAGATCGTCCGGGCGGTGCGGGAAACGTGGCATTGAATATAGCGGCCCTGGGTTCAGCGGCTACTCTGATCGGAGTAGTGGGTGAGGACGACAACGCCAAGGATCTGGAATCTCGCCTCGCCGCTGCCGGTGTCTACTGTGAATTTTTGCGCTCGCCTGACAAACCTACAATCACCAAGTTGCGGGTAATTAGTCAGCATCAGCAATTAATTCGACTCGACTTTGAACACCAGTTCGATGAGCAAGATGTTGCCGAGTTACAGACCCTTGCCGAGTCATTAATACCGAGTGCACAGGTGCTCGTTCTTTCGGACTACGCCAAAGGCGCGTTGAATGATGTAAGCGCGCTTATAGCGCTTGCAAGAAACCAGAATATTCCAATCATTGTGGATCCGAAGGGAACCGATTTTAAAAAGTATCGCGGCGCGACTTTACTAACACCTAATCTGAGTGAATTTGAAGCCGTAGTCGGACCTTGTGCCAATGAAAAGGAGCTTGTAAGAAAGGGCCTTGCACTCATGAGCGAGCTAGACCTTCAGGCGATGCTCATTACTCGAGGTGAACATGGCATGACTCTGCTGCGTCCAGACTCAGAAGAATTGCATCTGCCAGCGCGAGCGCGTGAAGTATTCGATGTCACTGGTGCGGGCGATACTGTTATCTCTGTTCTCGCTTCGGCGCTAGCAGCTGGCGATGATCTTGCCGATGCAACAGCCATCGCAAATCTTGCGGCAGGCCTGGTTGTAGGCAAGCTCGGAACCGCGGCGATAAGCGGTCCGGAGCTAAGAAGAGCAATAATGTCAGAGCAGAATTCGGGCATGGGCGTTATGACGGCAGAGCAGCTTCGTATTGCCGTGCACGATGCCAAGGCTCATGGAGAGAAGATTGTATTCACCAACGGTTGCTTCGATATTATTCATGCCGGGCATGTAGGTTATCTTAGTGAGGCCAGAAAACTTGGCGACAGGCTCGTGGTCGCGATTAATGCCGACGATTCCGTTCTGCGCTTAAAGGGAGCAGGTCGCCCAATAAACCCTGTTGAAAGAAGAATGACAGTCCTCGGTGGGCTAGAGGCTGTAGATTGGGTAGTAAGTTTTGACGAAGATACGCCCGAATCGCTGCTAGAGTCATTGCAGCCAGACATACTGGTTAAAGGCGGAGACTATTCCCTGGATCAAATCGTAGGTGGTAAATACGTGCTATCTTATGGCGGTGAGGTTAAGGCTCTGGAATTTCTCGATGATTGTTCTACGTCGGCCATCGTGGAGAAAATGAAAGATTCCAGTTAAGGCTTGTACAAACAACTGATAAGCTTATGTCTGCTCAACCGCCTCGACATTTTCTTTAAGATGCTTGGGGTTGATCGTACCGACTATTACGCTAGTCACGCCTTTCCTGTCCAGGGCGAAGCGCAAATTTTTCTGCGTAAGACTTTCACTTTCTGCCTTGTCATCTCCTTCTCCTGCTACGCAATCGTGCCCACTATTCAGTGCTTTTTTTACGAGAATTCCTTTCTCTAGTGCGTATGCATGATCGATCACAACCGCCTCGTCTTGCATAGAAGGGTTGTAAGTTACCATTACCACATCAAGCATCTCGGCGGCTTTCATGCCGCCTTCTATGGTCTTTGTGGACATCCCTACGGCGCGTATCAGGCCTTCTTTCTGCATACGCAGCAGTGTTTCGGGGCAGTCGCTTCGCTCCAAAATTCTACAATCCTGTCCATCGGAATGAATCAATACAATATCCAGATAATCTGTTTTTAAACTGCGCAGGCTGCGCTCGATGCTACGGCGTGTATGTTCAGCGGAGAAATCGAAATAGGATTGACCCGATGTGAACTCTTCGCCGACCTTACTGCAAACGACCCAGTCTTCACGATTTGCGAGTAGCCGGCCTAAGCGCTGTTCACTGCTACCATAAGCGGGGGCCGTATCGATAAAATTGATACCAAGTTCCTTCGCCTGAGCAATCAAGAGGTAGACTTCCTCGTCGGAAGGAAGCGAGAAACCGGACGGATACTTAACAGCCTGATTCCTGCCTATCTTTACCGTGCCTAATCCGAGTACGGAGACCTGTATGCCGGTGGCACCCAACATTCTTTTCGCCAAGCTCATTCGATTTTAATCCCAGCGTGAAGTAGCGATTTCTGCGGCTTCGAGCACATCGCTCAGACCTCGATGGTTGGCAGTAGGCGTTGGAGTAAGATTGCTCACTGAAAGACGCTCAATAATCTTATCGGCCAGGTTGGGAGTAAGGGTTAATTTCGTTGGCCATGCAACAAACACATTGCTCTCTTCTATGCAGAAGGCATCTTCCGGTCGATAGTTGTTGTTGATGTTTGCCTCTGCCCTGTCGATAGTAAAGCAGTTAAATTCTGTTTCTTCAAAGTCCATCCACGGGAACAAGTTATGCAAAAGGCTGCGTGCTGCTTTAATTTGAGACTCTCTGTCCTTAGCTACGCCAGATTCTGCTAGCTCGCCACCGAGATACCAGACAGTTGTTCCATCCACATCTTCATGAGATGTAATAGTGAGTTTGGGTGTTAAGCTGAAGCTGTCACCAATACAATGTACGAACACTTTGGGAAGATTTTTTCCCTTCACATAGACCATATTAAGAGGGCGTAACTGAGACTTAGCGTTCTCTAAACCGGCATCATTTATGAGCTGTTTATTACCTTTGCCCGCGCTAAAAATAAATCGTTGCGCTTCGATTGAAAATTCCTTTTTGCCATCTGCAATTGCGATAGCGCTCACCTGATTTTTGTCATCTCGTTCAAAACTGTAGCTTTCAGAAGCCAATCGAAAAATATGTTCACGCTGTTTGCCAGCTAACACTTGTAATAAGGAGGCAGTATCCAAGACAAAATCTGGTAGTTTATAGAGTGTTCCTTCAACCGTGGCTAGTTTGAAGAAGTCTGGATACTGTTTCTCGTCTACTGCCGACACGCGACCGCTCAGACTCTTGCTCCCCAGGAAAGTCTTGAGCTTCGAACGAAACCCCGAGTCGGACCACATATAGTAGTGTTCGCTCAGTACCCGGCAACCCCTCAGGTCCATATCGGATTCACCTGCGAGACAGGCACGCCAACGAGCAGGCATATCGGATATGACGTTGGCCGCTCCACTAAGGGCGCCGTTTAGTGCGTATTTAAGGCCGCCGTGAATGATGCCTTGAGAGGCCAGGGTTTGGCCACAGCCTAGTTGCTCGCTTTCTAACAATATCGCCTGATATCCTTCATCGCGCAGGCGATTTAGCAGCCAGAGCCCCGCAATTCCACCGCCAAATATGACGATGTTGGTTGAATAGCTTGATGTCATTCGTTACCTTAGCGCTTTGCTGCCGTTCGTGCGTGTGTGACTATGCCAGTAGAGCCGGAACAGCATTCATTCTAACTGCTAGAATCAAATTATATCGGCATAAGGGAGCTTTTCCCAATTACTTCGGCTTACTGTTGGTAGCCTATTAAGTTCACAGGTTGAGTCCCTATGTATCGAATTATTTACAGTGTCGTTTTTTATCTTGCGATACCTATAATTCTGCTACGGTTATTGCTTCGCTCTATCAAAGTTCCAGCCTATCGGCAGCGCCTAGCGGAGCGCTTCGCCTTCTCTTCTCCTGCGCAAGATTTTACCAGGCAGAAGCAAGCGATCTGGGTTCATGCTGTCTCTGTGGGTGAAACAGTTGCCTCTGCGCCGCTGGTTACTGCATTGCAGCAACGCTATCCCGGTATGCAGATCATAATTACGACAATGACTCCCACAGGCTCCGACCGAGTTCGTGATCTCTTTGGCGACAAGGTATTCCACCGCTATATTCCCTACGATCTGCCCGGTGCCTGCCAGAGATTCCTGGAAAATTACCAGCCCAGCCTATTGATCTTGATGGAAACCGAGCTATGGCCCAATCTGGTCTATGCCTGTCATCGTAATGGGGTCAAAGTGCTACTTGCAAATGCAAGGCTTTCTGAGAAATCCGCGGCAGGCTATGGCCGCCTTGGGACATTCACGCGCAGCCTGCTTGAGAAGATCGATAAAATAGCTGCACAGGCGTCGCCAGATGCACAGCGTTTCATCGATCTAGGGGTGAAGCCGGCACAGATAGAAGTGACTGGAAGTTTAAAGTTCATGGTGGAAACCGGAGCTAGAGCAGAGCAGGCATATTTCACGTCAATACGGAGAAACAACCGACCGACACTAGTAGCTGCTAGCACGCGTGACGGTGAAGAAGAGAAGGTGCTGACTGCCTTTGAGGAATGTCTTAAAACGATTCCTTCATTGTTACTTATTCTCGTTCCCAGACACCCGGAAAGATTTGCAAAAGTTTTTCGTCTTAGTGAAGGCAGGCAGCTTGTCACGGTTTGGCGAAGCGATAATGGAAATGTCTCACAACAGACCCAGGTTGTAATTGGTGACAGTATGGGGGAGATGTTGGACTACTACAGTGTTGCGAACATTGCCTTTGTTGGAGGAAGCCTTGTCAATACGGGCTGTCAGAATGTTCTCGAGCCGGCTGCCCTGGGGATTCCGGTATTGGTCGGGCCATCGCAATTCAATTTCGCAACGATCTGCAAACAGCTAGAGCACTCTGGCGCATTAACTACAGTGCAGAATGAGGGCGAATTGGCTAAAAAACTGTCAGACCTGTTTACAGACGAGAAAGCGCAACAGAAAATGGGGAGGCGCGGCAAACAATTAATACGAGAGAATCAGAATGCCTTGCCAGCCTTGCTAGATCTGATTGAGCCGCTTATTCGAACTGGCGCGTGAGATTTTCAGCGCCGTCGTCAGTCACGCGAATATTGTCTTCTATACGAATACCCCCGCAACAATAGAGCTCATCGACGTTCTTCCAGTTAATTAGTTTACCCTTTGAAGAATTTCGCTGTGCTTCTAACAACAATGGAATGAAGTACAGTCCAGGCTCGACTGTAAATACCATGTCGGCTTCCATCACACGAGTATTGCGCAGTGCGGGAGAGTTCGCAGGCGGTGGTAGTAGCGTACCGATGGAGTCAGCTTGATGTCCGCCCACATCATGTACCTGAACTCCGAGAAGGTGGCCTACCCCATGGGGCATGAACAGTTGCGGAATATCCAGCGCTATAAGATTCTCTTCGCTGCCATTACAGATATCGTTATCGATTAACACGCGAGCCAATCTGGTCAGCGTAGACTGATGCAGTGATTGGTAAGTTTTCCCCGGACATACTTCAGCGACTAGCGCGAGCTCCAATTCTTCCATTGCCTGAACTAGAGATCGAAACTTAGGATGCACGTCTTCGCTAACCGAGGTACGGGTGATGTCTGAGCCATAGGCATTAACTCGGCAACCGGCATCGATTAAAAGGACTTGGCCTTTATCTTCATTCGCCTTGCGCTTGAACTGATAGTGCAATATTGCAGCCTTCTCATTCAGTGCAACGATATTAGTATAGGGGCTTTCATCTTCCAGATGCGCGGTGGCTTGCAGAAACGCCAGGTGTATCTCGAATTCTGTACCACCTTCCAGAAAACAAGCCTTAGCCGCCCTATGGCCTAGCAGCGCGAGTTGATTGGCTGCCCGTAATTGATCTAGCTCATAGTCAGACTTTATCGCGCGGGAGAAGTCCAAATAGGCTAGTAGTGCTTGAGGGTTTATTAGGGACTTATCGATACCAAGGGAAGAGGCGACAGCAGGGCTCTCCCCGATATAGGCCAAATCGGATTTCGATAATTGTTGTAGCTGCTTAGCCAGCTCATCCAGAGTGACTAGACGCACAATAGTGAACTGTTGATCCCAGGCGGGGTCAACGTTTATGTCCTGCTCGTGCCAGAAATCACTGGGGACTATCTGGAAGTAAACAGGCTTCTCGTTGGGGCGGAAATAGACAAACTGATTCGGCCGATTGACAGGAATCCAGTGCAGCAGGTGGCCATAGGCCTGAAAAGACACCGCCCTATCGTCACCAAAGTAGTGATGTTCCACGCCACTATGCACTAATACCGCCCTATAGGGCCCATTAATATGCTGCAGTGCATTGGAATAGCTGCTGCACAGAGTGGCTGTGTGTTTTGCGTAGTTGATACTGGTCAATTTCGATGCCTCTGAGTGCTGTCTAATGCAATGAGTTGGAATTATACTGTGGATTGACTGTGAACAAATAGAGATCGTTGCGGCGATCTACAGGCGAATAGAGATGCTATATGCGATGTTTATGTTGGTAATACTTACTGTAGTAATAATGGTGCTAACGGCGCGTGTGCGTATGGGCTCGGTAAAGAGCGGGGCGGTGCCAGAAAGCTACTACAACCTGATGGAGGGGCACGCGGTACCCGAACTCGTCGCGAAGACTACGCGCAATTTTAATAATCTCTTCGAGGTGCCTACTCTGTTCTATGCCGGCGGCGCAGTCTATCTCGCACTGGATCAAACTGGCCAGGCGGCTGTGATTAGCGCGTGGGTTTTTGTCGCCGCCAGGGTACTACATAGCATTATCCACCTTAGCTATAATAATCCCATGCACAGAATGGTAGTCTTTGCGATAGGTAATCTTTCCGTCTTGGTTATGTGGCTAAGCATCGTAAACGCAGCCGCTTAGTTCCAGAGCGGCGCGTCGATACCTCGCCATGTAGAGAAATTAGGGTAGCGCCTTAAACGTCAGAACAAGGAGACACTATGCCTGATGCAGCGGTTTATATGATTGCGAATCTGGTGGTTACAGATGCAGATGAATATCGTAAGTATGAGAAGGGCTTCTTCCCCATAATGAAGCGATTCGGTGGTGAATTTGTGACCTTCGATGATAGCCATGAAAATCTGGAAGGCGACTGCGCACTTGAGGGGCGCGTAATTATCTTCAAGTTCCCCTCCGAAGAAATAGCGAAGCGGTGGTACAACGACGAAGAATACCAAGCCCTGTCGGAATTTCGACGCGCTGGCACAACGCTTAAGAGTCTGACTATGGTTCATGGCATGCCGCCTAGATCCTAGTGCCATTTCAGTAGAATTGGGCTGGATGATAGTTCTCTACTTAAAGTTTGCCCCTAGTCTACAGTACACATTAGACCCTAGTGACCCTGATGGTTATGGTGGCATTAAAAAACTTGGTGATTCCTTATGGTTCTTCGGTGGCCTAAT
>CAJQHM010000001.1 GCA_905478195.1 uncultured Pseudomonadales bacterium | reverse complement strand
TATCTGTTGCAGTGCCGAGCGATAACGAGTTGAATACAGTTACAGCTATTCCTTTGGGCTATTAGTGTCATGAAAGAGTTATTCAAAAAGTCTAAGACTAAAGTGAGAGATGGATCTCAAGATCAGCATCCCGTTTCCAGTAAGAACGACGTGGAGCAATTCCTATCCAAGGTTGCGTCACTGCCGAAGTCTGCCGGCGATGCGCGGCTCATCTTTTCTCTGGATGCCACTGCGAGCAGGCAGGGCACTTGGGATGTTGCAAGTCAGCTGCAGAATGAGATGTTTCTGAGCACTCAGTCGCTAGGCGGGCTAAATGTCCAGCTGTGTTACTTCCGCGGCTTTGGTGAGTTCTTTAGTAGTGACTGGCAGAGTAATCCCGATGAAATTCTGCGCATCATGTCCACGATTCAGTGTCAGGCTGGTGCCACGCAGCTGCACAGACTTTTGCAACATACCATCGAAGAGAACCAGAGTAGGAAAATCAAAGGTCTTATTTATATAGGTGACGCGATGGAAGAGAATATTGATGTACTGGCACAGCTTGCAGGGAAGCTTGGGCTGCTCAATGTACCCTTGTTCATGTTCCAAGAGCGCCATGATCCTGTGGCGAAGGCAGCCTTTACAGAATTAAGCCGTCTATCAGGCGGAGCCTATTGCCAATTTGATAGCGCAAGCGCAGACCAGCTTAAGGAGCTTCTTAAGGCAGTTGCCATCTATGCTGCGGGTGGGCTTAAGGCTCTGCAGGATTTCAGTGCTGTCGCATCTAGCGGTGTGAAGTTGATAGAACAGCAGTTGCGGAAATAGGGGAGTAGTTGTGTTGTCGCCGGTTTGCCTAGATAGGTTTGTATGATCTTTCGATTATTATTGTTGGTATTACTTCCATTAATGGCTTACTACTTTGTCAAATCGATAAGTCAGCGCTACTCGCTGTCTGCTCGTCAGAACACAGCGTTATTCTTCGTAGTCGCTAGTCTGTTAGTCGTCGGCGTATTAATCGCGATTGGCAGGCTGCCCGCGCAGTTCATCCTTGCCCCAATCGGCATCGCCGCAACATTTCTGCTAAGAATGTTGCCCACACTAATGCGCTTGCTTCCTATGTGGCATCTGTTCAAAGGGCGCGCCACTTCGGCGGCAAAGTCTAAGGGTGAGCAGGTGTCTACTATCCGTACCGCCCACTTTGATATGGAATTGCGACACGACGACGGTAGTATGGAAGGTATCGTGTTGCGTGGAAATTTTGCGCAGCAGAAACTTTCCAGTCTCCAGCTTCAAGATCTGCTAAACCTCTATGAAGAGGTCAGGCTGGATACCGATTCGGCACAGGTGTTAGAGGCCTATATCGATCGTGCCTTTCCGGATTGGAGGGAGCACGCCCAGGAGCATCATCATGAGGGCGCCGCCTCAGAGAGTGGGTCTGCAATGACCCAGACGTTGGCGCTGGAGATATTGGGGTTAGATGAAACGGCTGATAAACAACAGGTTATCAAAGCACACCGCGGTCTAATGCAGAAGTTGCATCCCGACAGAGGCGGTAGTGACTATCTTGCGCAGAAGATTAACGTGGCAAGAGACTATCTGATCAAGAAGCTGTAGCCGTTATCGTTTTGGATACTTCTGCAACATTTCCTAGCTAGGCGCTCTTCTTTTTGTCGAAAAAAGCCTGCACTATGGCCTGTGCATCTGGTGTTTCTAAGAGCCGGGCAAACTCATCTAACTCTATGCCGATGATCTCCGATACTGCGCTTTGTTGCCCGCGCTTAATGAGCGCCTTGCTAGTCTGTACCGAGTCAGCGGGAAGTGCGGCGAGTTCCTGAGCTTTATTCATGGCGAACTCGAGGTATTGATCCTGTGGCAGCACTTCATTGATGATGCCGTACTCCTTAGCCTTGCTGGCGGAAAATCTTTCGCCTAATAATAATAATTCGGCTGCGCGGACATGACCAATCTGCTTGGGTAGCAAATAGCTGGAACCGGCCTCCGGGCAGAGGCCGAGGCGACTGAATGGCAGTTGCAAGAAACAGCTGTCTGAGGCGTAGATTAGATCACAATGAAAAAGCAGGGTAGTTCCGATGCCGATAGCAAGGCCGCTAATGGCAGCGACGATGGGTTTCGCAGATTCATTCAGTGCATTCATAAACGCCACGGAAGGGCGCTCGGCCGAAGGCGTGGCGCTAGCGATGAAGCCGCTCACGTCGTTGCCGCTAGTAAAGCAATCGTCAACGCCGCGTATCAGGATTACATTCACATCTACTGTTTCGTTGGCCTGTCTTAGACCAGCGGCTAGCGCGGCATACATACCGGGCAGCAGCGCATTCTTTTTTTCCGGTCTGTGAATCTCGATGATGAATACCTTGCCTTCGATACTGTATCTGATATTTTCATCCGCGGAGTCTTTCATGGTTTTCCCTTTTATCTCAATATGTTTTCTCAGACCCCATTTTAGTAGATATGACATTCGAAGTAGAGTATTAATATCCTCGGAAATCGCATAAAAAAATTTGCTGGGTTTGCGGCCGTGCTCTTCACGGGATCATAGAATACAGGTGCCTATTGTGGTGCATAGACGTGCGTATACGAGACTGCTGAAGTCGATTACCCTGATAGAGGCTTCAGAGCAAAGAGCGGTATTTCTGTCTTTCCTCCTTATCTTCCTGTTGATGGCAGTCTACTACATGTTGCGTCCCGTGAGAGACGCAATGGCAAGTGACTGGAGCAATACCGAGATTAGTGTGCTGTGGAATATCCAGTTTTTTCTAAGCCTGATATTTGTAGCGCTCTACGGCACGGCGGTGTCTCTCTTTAAGTTTAAAAATCTGGTTCCTCTAGTCTACGGTTTCTTTGCGGCTAGCTTCCTCATCTTCTACTTTACATCGCAGCTAGTTTTCAGCCCGGGGCTAGTAGATAAGAGTTTCTATCTATGGGTAAGTCTATTTAGTCTATTTCATGTCTCTGTTTTTTGGAGTCTTATGGCTGACTTGTTTAGCAAGGAGCAGTCAAAGAGGCTGTTCGGCTTCATCTATATGGGTGCCAGTGCTGGCGCTATAGTCGGCCCCTTGGTTGCGGCTATCGCGGTGAATCTGCTTGACTCGGACGCTTTGATGTTCGCCGCCTCATTGATGATGCTGCTTCCTCTGCTGATAGTTGTCTATCTGCAGCCCCTGAAGGTGACTGCCCTTGGAAATGAGAATCAATCTGTAGACCTAACTCATTACAAGGTAGGCGGCAATCCACTGCAGGGATTCAAGTCCTTCTTTAGCAGTCCGTTCTTGCTCGCGATTGCGCTCTTTCTGCTTCTCTACACGGCAATTAGTTCCTTCGCCTATTTTGAGCAGACTAATTTGTTGAGGGGCTTCGACAGGGATAGGCGCACCGAGATTTTGGCTTTGTTAGCGCTGGTCGTTAATGTCCTAACCTTCTTGCTGGGGTTTTTAGCTACCGGAAGGCTGGCTACGAAGTGGGGTATGCCGGTGACTCTGGCCCTGATACCGTTATTTATGGGTGCGGCCCTGGTGGTACTGGCCTTCGCGCCGATGCTTACTATTTTATTGGCTCTGCAGGTCGCCAGACAGGCAGGCAACTACGGTATTACCCGACCGGCAAGGGAGATGTTGTTCACGGCGGTGCCCAGAGAGAGTCGCTTCAAATCGAAGCCGGTTGTAGACGTCGCTATCTACAGGGGTGGTGATGCTATTTGGGGGTCGGCGTTTGCTTTACTCACCGACGGCGTGGGTCTGGGTATGGCTGCGATGGCAGGTACAGGCGCAGTAATTGCGGCAATATGGGCGGCGACTGGGGCCGCTCTTGGCGTGGCATTCGAGAGAAAGACGAGTTTTCCTGCAAGCGATTCCCTCGCCGAAGGTTTCGGAGATGAGAAATAGATTAAAAGTTACCCGGCGCTTAGCGTGTTATTCGATGTTAGAATGCGCTGATAGTTCACAATTCGAGGTGTAGTTTGGCATGACACTAATTCGCAATGAAGATGTAATTCAAAGTGTTGCAGATGCGCTGCAGTATATTTCCTATTACCATCCGCTCGATTTCATCACGGCGGTCAATGAGGCCTACGAGAGAGAGGAGTCGCCAGCCGCGAAAGACGCGATGGCACAGATTCTCATCAACTCTCGTCTATGTGCCGAAGGCAAGCGGCCAATCTGTCAAGATACGGGCATAGTTACGGTATTTCTGAAGGTGGGCATGGACGTTCAATGGCAAGGAGACATGGCTCTCGAAGAGATGGTAAACGAAGGCGTGCGCCGCGCTTACCTGCATCCTGACAATGTTCTGCGGGCTTCGATCCTGTCCGACCCGGCGGGGGCCAGAATAAATACCAAAGACAATACACCTGCGGTCATACACACGCAGGTAGTTCCTGGAAATAAGCTAGACGTGAAAGTGGCGGCTAAGGGTGGCGGCTCGGAGAACAAGTCGAAGTTAGTGATGTTAAACCCTAGTGACAGCATAGCGGATTGGGTCGAGAAGACACTGCCCACGATGGGGGCAGGCTGGTGTCCACCGGGTATGCTGGGAATAGGCATTGGCGGCACCGCAGAGAAGGCTGCCGTGCTCGCGAAAGAATCCCTGATGGACCCCATCGATATTCATGAGCTAAGGGAGCGAGGGCCTAAGAATCGTGTCGAAGAGTTGCGCCTGGAGATCATGGACAGGGCAAATTCTCTCGGTATTGGAGCGCAGGGCCTGGGCGGATTGACCACGGTGTTGGATGTGAAGATTTCGGATTATCCAACACATGCAGCCTCGTTGCCGGTGGCGATGATTCCAAATTGTGCCGCGACTCGGCATGCGCACTTCACCCTCGATGGAAGCGGCGTGGCGGAATTTGAACCTCCTAGCCTGGATCAATGGCCAGAGATAGCCTGGGATGTGGGTCCACGAGCGCGGAAAGTGAACCTCGATACTCTCACCTCTGACGAGATAGCGAAGTGGGAGCCAGGTGAAACTCTACTGCTGACAGGCACGATGTTAACTGGGAGGGATGCTGCGCATAAACGCCTGCTTTCAATGCTGGCGAATGGCGAGCCGCTTCCAGCGGGCGTCGATTTTACCAATAAGTTTATATACTACGTAGGTCCGGTAGATGCTGTGCGTGATGAAGTCATTGGGCCCGCCGGCCCGACCACGGCAACACGCATGGACAAGTTTACCGAGGAGCTTCTGGCAAAGACCGGTCTGATCGGCATGATAGGGAAAGCAGAGAGAGGTAAGGTGGGTATTGATGCGATTAAGAAACATAAGGCTGTATACCTTATGGCAGTCGGCGGTGCTGCTTACCTGGTTTCAAAGGCTATACGCAAGTCGCGTATCGTTGCCTTTGAAGATCTTGGTATGGAGGCTATCCACGAGTTTGAAGTAGAGGAAATGCCAGTTACCGTGGCCGTCGATGTGAATGGTACGTCGGTGCATCAAACCGGCCCTGCATTTTGGAAGAAGAAGATCGCCGAAGAGCATGCTCTTGAAGTGAAATAATAGTAGCTAAATAACAGTAGCAGAAGAACGAAGGCAGATGTCTCTAAAGCGACTTCTGCTTTCTTTTTTATCCCCTTATTCACACATATCGCTGTAGGGGTTCTCAAGTTCCAAGGATATCTGGGGTGCCAGGCCAGTTACGGCGAGCTTGCCATCGGCCAGGTCGATTGATTCGCTGCCTAGCACATTATGATCGAACTTATAGATGGTGCGATTCTCGCCTTCCTGAGTCGATGTGTCATATTCCAGCGATGCCTGAGCAACAGATTCGTTGCGCGACTTGTATTTACTTATTGCCTTCTCACCATGTCGCCTCGTCAACATCTTTTCTACAATGTGTGGGGCTAGCATAGACGCGCTGGCGTTATTTCCACCGAAGCCTTTCGAATTTATGATTACCGCGTCCATAGACTGTTTGCCTACGTCTTTATGCTGCAAGAGAAAGTCGACATTGCTATGGCTAACGTCGTCGGCTATCTCATCAACTGTAAGAATGCCGGGTATAATTCCCTCTGCCCAGACACCGAGACTCGCGGCGATTTGGTCCCCCGAAGATGAGGCGAGAGAGTGGCCTATATAGGATTTTACTGCAGCGACAGGCCAGTGCTGAATGCCGAAGCTTTCAGCTATCTGGTTTATGATATGAGATTCCGTTTGCCGGTTCTGTAAGGTCCCCGTGCCGTGAGCCTGCACATAGCTGCGCTTGGCTAAGCCCTCCTGGCCGATAATGTTTCTTGTGGCGGCGGCTGCTTTTGCCATGGAGATGTAGTTGCCAAGCCCGGGGCTGGCAATAGACTTCTTGAACCCGTCTGCATTGATAAACACATCATTGATCCCGCCATAAATATTTGCGCCTAGCTCCATGGCCAATTCATCGTCAAATAGAACGATGCACTGTGCCGACTCGGCCAGGGTGAATCCTGCGTTGTTTCCAAATGGTCTACAGGCTCGGCGGAAATCGGGGCTTTGTTCATCTGTGAGTCTGTCGAGTTGACGAAGAGACGCATCGTCTGCGAGCGCGCCCATGGTTGCAAATCCATCGAATATCTCCGGCACCAGAGGTGCCTCACTTGTGCCAACTAGCACGACTCTATGGGTGCCGGATTGGATGTCGCGAATACCCTGGCGCAGGTTGTAGAGGAATGTCGCACAGGCCGCTACGTTGGTGCCAGTTGTTCCCAGATTGCCGAGTAGGTAAGCATTGATAAAGTCGGCTGGCATTTCCGCGTAGCCAAGCGCGAGTTGTTTCGAGGAAACTTTCTTGCCGAGGAGACGGGCCTGCAGCATGCCACCAGAGCCATTGTAGTCGAGTTGACCCATGCCGCTGCCCGCATAGACAGCAATTTGGTCGGCGGCAACCTTCTGTTTCACAACTTCCCAATCGATGCCCATGGAATTGATTGCATCGGATGCGGCGAATACAGTTAGCTGTAAGCCGCGTGGATGGTTGCGCGCAGGGTACAATTGCGCCGGGTCGAAACCGGAGGGTAGTTGCCCCGCGCTATGTACGGCCGTCTCGCGGGCAGATTGCAGGACAATCTCTAAGTTTTCAGATGCGCTTACGCTAACCTGACCCTTGCTCTGGGCATCGTTGACAGTCCACCCCGCGGGTAATGGCGACGGCAAATCTTTTCTGCGCATTTCAAATTGTAATGGTTTATCGGATGCGGAGCCTAGGGAGACATTGCGGTTGTAGGGCAATCGATTAGGGTCAAATAAATTGTTTTCCAGTTCACGAATGAGTGAGCCCTGTCTTAGTGCTGGGGCGAGTTGAGACAGGTAGCTATCCAATTGAATCTCACTGCCGCCACGGTCCAGCCATTTCCCGTCTTGCTTCTTGAGCTGCCCGGTGAGCGCTGCCAGATTGTGGTACGTCGCCTGCGCCTGGCTCTTAGGCAGGGCGTCGATGACCAGGCGCCTGTAACCATGATGACCCGAGCTGCGGCCGGCAGCATTGATTCCGCCGAATCCTGTTATTACCGGTAGTCTTGCCATTGTCCATTCCTTGTCTGGTAGTCATCTGCGCAATTAGGCTATAAGGACTATAGTGGGCTATTTACCGAAAACTTTAGGCCGGATTGGACAGTAGATGCGATATATTGGCCATAGTGGCCTGTTGGCTTAGCAATCATTCTGGGCCTGCCCCTGAAGAGGCGCGCTAAGTTGCGAGATTTGAAGCGCTTGCATAAAGCCAGCACCCCACATAGCATGGCGTGATTAGGATCAATAAATCAGTTTTCCTCTGGAGGAATCATGGGTATTAAAAGACTAGTCACTGCAATCTTATTGGCAGGTGGCATGAGTGCCGCAACGTCAGCACTGGCGCAGAATGATAGATTCGCTAATGTAACTATCGAGACTGTCCCCGTCAGAGGCAATATTTCTATGTTGATTGGTTCCGGCGGCAATATTGGCGTCTCAGCGGGCGCGGACGGTCTGCTTATCATCGACGATCAATATGCACCTCTGGCGGCAAAGATTAAGGCAGCGCTTTCGCAACTGGGTTCCGACACGCCGAAGTTTCTCCTTAACACGCATTTTCACGGAGATCACACCGGCAGCAATGCCGATTTTGGTGTGGCTAGTATTATCATCGCTCATGAGAATGTCAGGGGTAGACTGGTAGCCGGGGATTCACCAAGTTCGGCGTTGCCTGTTGTAACTTTCGATGACGATGTCACGGTACATTTCAATGGCGAGAACATCACGCTAATTCACATGCCCAGGGGGCACACGGATACGGATAGTGTCGTCATGTTTGAGGACACGAACGTAATTCACATGGGTGATCACTTCTTTAACGGGAGTTTCCCGTTTGTAGATATCGCTAATGGCGGCACAGTTCAGGGGTACCTGGTTAATCTGGAAAAGGCTCTATCCTGGATAGGCGATGATACGGCTATTATTCCTGGTCATGGACCGCTAGGCACCAAGGCGGACCTGCTAGCATTCTACAATGTGGTCAAAGACACATCGACGGCGATCCGTGTAATGAAATCGCAGCAGATGAGTGTCGAAGAGGCAGTTGCTGCAGGATTGGGCGGTGAATATGCTTCTTGGGGGCAGGGGTTTATCAACGAGCAGCGCTGGATCGAGACTGTATTTGCTAGCTATCCGAGATAGTTGGGGAATACTAGGCAGCGTTATTTTGGCCTTATGGTGTAGACCTTGTCGGATAGACTGGCGAGGTTTCGTCTCTTATGACTACTACTGATGATGCAAAAACAATCCTAGCGCGTCTGCACCAGGCTCTAGGTATACCTAGCGACTATGCAGAAAGCTGTAAGCTTCCCCTATGCATAGAGCCCGAAACGCTAGTCAACACCGAATTGGATTTCTATCAGCGTGAGCAGCGACTCACGCCCGCGGCATTCTTGGCCTGGTCACGGATGCGCGAGGCAGCATTGGGGCAGGAAATTTCGCTGTTCCTTATTTCAGCCTTTCGTGGCTATCAATATCAACACGATTTGATCGCAAAGAAGCTGCAACAGGGGCGGACTATTACAGATATTCTGCGTGTGAACGCCGCTCCCGGCTACAGCGAGCACCACAGTGGTCGGGCCGTAGATTTGGGTACCTTGGGCTGCGACGCCTTGAGCGAAGAATTTGAAAATACCGATGCATATCAATGGCTTGCTTCGAATGCAGCGAGTTTCGATTTCTACTTGAGCTATCCCCGCGGCAACCCCTCTGGCATAGATTTCGAGCCCTGGCATTGGTGCTATAAAGACGAATAACTTCCTTAGACAAATGCTGATGAAAGGGGTAGTCTAATAGATGAATTACTAAGGAGAGGGGATGTTCGCGAACCACCACCCTGGGCATTATCTAGTGCGTTTTCTGACGCATAATCTGAATACTTCTGTATTTAGCTCCCTTACTCAAACTCAAATTTCTGCTCTCTTTCAGACACCAATATCCAATTGCGGTTCACACGCAGCTATGATGGTCATGGTCTTCAAGGCTCTGATTGATTCGTGCCGCTTGAAATTTGATCAAGAACAATTTCACATTCACAAGAGGAGGTAATATTTAAGTCAAATAGTTGTTTTACAATTCGCCATTTTGAATGAAATCAGGAGATAGTATTTTATGACTAATGAATTCCAAGTTGTTTATCACAATATCGATCAAACTGAAGCCATCAGCGACGCGGTTCAAAAGCGTATAGACAAGCTGGAGCGTTATTGTGATCAAATTATCAATGGTCGAGTAGTATTGGATTCTCCACACAACAATCACCACAAGGGCAAAGTGTATTCAGTCACTTTAGAGATTCATACGCCAACATTAGAAGTCCGTGTGAATCAAGATCAACATGACAATCATGCCCACGAAGATTTATACGTAGCAATTCGCGATGCCTTCAATGTAGCCGAGCGCCAGTTCAAATCTGTCGATAAGAAGCACCGAGCGACTCCTTTACACGAAATAGAGCCGATGGTGATGGAAACAGATATTCTCGAGGCCGATGCTCTGGAAGAAGAGGGCATGGAAGAGAGCCTTGAAGATATCAATAGCGAGGCTGCTGCGTAGGGCGGTAGAAAATACATGGATGACGCAAGCAGGCAAGAAATTGAGGCCGCAACCTTTAGAAGATTGTTGCAACATTTGGATGATAACAAGGATGTGCAAAATATTGACCTGATGAATCTGGCAAGTTTTTGCAGAAACTGCTTGTCGAAATGGTACATGGCAGAGGCTGAGACGCGAGGGATGGATATAGACTATGACTCCGCGAGAGAATTAGTTTATGGCATGCCTTACTCTGACTGGAAAGCTAAGTATCAGTCAGAGGCCAGCGCGGAACAGCTGCAGAAATTCAACGACAGCTCGGCTGAATAGTTTATCTAAATAGTTTAAGGGCACAGTTCAACTGAATAGTTGCTTGAATGTTACACACAGGGAAGTCTCTAGCTAGAGACTTCCCTGTTTTATTTAGCCTCAGCAGACTTTTCGGCGAGGAATAACTTATTCCTGACCAAGCTGCGGTACTCGATAGGGGTTACTGCGGTAACTTTTTTGAACAGACTTGTAAAGTAGCTGGCGTCCTGATAGCCGACCATGTCGGCGACTTCTGATATTGCCAGGTTACTTTGTTTTAGTAATTCCTTGGCGTGTTCTATTCTTAGGTTCTGCAAGTACTGTAGAGGCGAGGAGTTGGTAGCGTATTTAAATCGTCGATTGAGCGACCGGACGCTTAGCTTGAACTGCTTGGCAATGGCAGCGATGGCGATTTCCTCTTGATAATGTTGCCCCAGCCATTCCTGTACTTTGATAATTACTTCGTCGTGATGGCTGCGTTTCTGATCTTCGTTCAATAGAAGCGATTCGTAGGAGCGTTTTAGCTCATGAGTGAAATGCCGCGCGATTTCTCTGGCGATGGAGTCACCATACAGGTTCTCTATAAAATGCAGCATGATATCGCGAACAGCATTCACGCTTCCGGTGCAGTAAATGTTTTCATCATTGGTAATAAAGCGCTTTCGCTCCAATTTTACGTCAGGGTAGCGTTGTTCAAATTCATCGAAGAATCGCCAGTGGGTTGTGGCAAGCTTTCCATCGAGCTGGCCCGCCTCCGCTAAGATGAAACTGCCCGTCACCATTGAGCAAAGCGTGCTGCCAGAGTTACTCTGTTCTCTTAGCCACTTAAGCATGGGTTTTAGTCTGGGAAGCGTTGTTCTAGGGTTGCCCCAGATACCAGGTATAAAGATGAGGTCGCTCTTGCTTATATTTTCCAGTGTTCTCTGACAGCTGATATTCAGTCCACCGCTGAGAGTCACCTGCCTGTTGTTTAGAGCCGAGGCGAGTTCTATAGTGACGAGCTTGTCTAGTTGCCTTCTTGCTCTGGCAATGTCATTAGCGGCACTGAGCATCTCTAACGGAATCGTGACGGTGGATCCCAGTGCTTTTGGTGCTGCGATGATAGTTACGTGCTTCATAAGCTATGCTCTAGCGCTGCAGTTGCCTAATATTCGATCGCGAGAATTGTATAGCTGTGGTGGCCCTGTGGTGAATCGATCTCGACCTCGGTATCAATTTCCTTACTAAGTAAGGCGCGACCTAGAGGCGCATCGATGCTGATATGTCCCTTCTGCGGATCTAATTCATCGGGGCCTACAATCTTGTACTTTACAGTTTTTCCATCTTGATCTTCCAGAGTCACTATGGCGCCAAAGTAGATTCTGTTTGGGTTTGAGGGTGGCTCGGATACGACCGTCATCTCCTCCAGTCGTTTGCTAAGGTAGCGTACTCTGCTATCTATCTCGCGTAGGCGTTTCTTCCCGTAGATATACTCCGCATTCTCGGAACGATCTCCCAAGGCCGCGGCATCTGATACGGATTGAGTAACCACGGGTCGTTCTACCTTCCAGAGTTGATGTAATTCTGCGCGCAGCATCTTCTCACCTGCGGCGGTGATGTATTTCGCCTTGGGTGGCTGTGGTGGTCGGTATCTGCTCATAGGCTCAATATTCCAGACCAAGACTTAGTTGATCTTTCTCGACTTCAGCATTGCTGCTATCTGCTGCGGGTGTTAATCGAACGCCGATACCGAGCAATCTCACTGGCCTGTCTCCTCGCGAGAAACCTTGTTCGCATAGCGCTCTGTAATTGTCGGGGTCAGTTTCTGGTGAGATCATTTCAACGGTGGTGCCGACAAAGTCATGAAACTTTATTTTTACAAACTGCTTCTGAACCTGATAGCTGCCCTTCAGGTTTTCCATTCTCTTCGCGAGCTGCAGTTCTAGCTCTGGAAGCGCGTCAAGGCAGCTTTCGAGTGAGGGCAGGTCCTTGGCATAGGTGTTTTCTACGCTTACCGATTTTCTAATCCGCTCTGTTTGTACTTCTCGGTTGTCGATACCCAAGCTAAGATTGTACAGACGTTCGCCGAAACTACCGAAGTATTCGCAGAGTTTTTCTTGGCCTAACTGTTTTAGATCACTGCAATTCTCTAGCCCCAGGCGTTTCATTCTAGCGGCGGTGACTTTTCCCACGCCGTGTAATTTCTTAACTGGAAGTTTAGCTACGAAGCTGGAGACTTGTTCCGGGCGGATAACAAATTGGCCATCCGGCTTCTCCCAATCGCTGGCAATCTTGGCGAGAAACTTGTTCGGCGCGATGCCAGCGGAGATTGTTATGCCTACTATGTCTCGAACCTCGGTACGAATCGCCGTGGCTATACGCGTGGCGCTGCCGTCAAACTGGCTACATTCACTTACATCGAGAAATGCTTCGTCGAGTGAGAGTGGCTCTATTAATTGGGTATAGTTCTGAAAGACTTGGTGTATCAGCAGTGAGGCTTGACGATACTTCTCCATATCTGGGCGAATAATGATTAGATCGGGACAGAGTTTTCTGGCTGTCGCTGCTGCCATGGCGGAGTGAATACCAAATCTTCGCGCCTCGTAATTACACGTTGCCACTACTCCGCGACGGTTCGGTGAGCCGCCAACAGCAATCGGTAGATTTGCGAGCTCAGGGTTGTCCCGCATCTCTATCGAGGCATAGAAACAATCGCAGTCGCAGTGAATAATTTTACGGGAACTGTCCATAACGAATTCTGAATTGGCAAGTCTGCCAAAACTACAGCAGGGCCTGTCCTAAGTAAATGCTGCAGGGCCTGCTGTCGTATTCGATGGTTTTATACTGGTTTTTTGCTGTCTCGTTAGGCGTTATTCTTCTCGAACTCGACCATGAACTCTGCCAAAGCTACGCAGCCCGCTATTGGCATCGCGTTGTAAATCGAAGCACGTGCACCACCTACATCGCGGTGACCCTTGAGTGCATAGAGGCCTGCCTCGAGTGCTTGCTCAACAAATGCATCGAGTAGATCGGGTTTGGCAAGATTGAAGGTAACATTCATTATAGAGCGGTGCGCTGGGTCGGCTACGCCCAGGTAGAAGTCACTAGCGTCGACTACGTCATACAGTAGTTTTGCTTTGGCGTTGTTCTGCTCCTCCAGCTTTGCTACGCCGCCCTGTTCTTTGATCCACTCGAGCACTAGCCCCATCATATAGATAGCGAAGGTGTTATTGGTGTTCGAGAGCGAATGGCTTTTTGCGTAGACGCTGTAGTCCAACAGTGCAGGTGTCTCTTTCAGTGCATGGCCAAGCAGGTCTTCACGCACAATTACACAGGCGAGACCGGCGGGGCCCAGATTTTTCTGCAGGCCAGCAAAGATGATTCCGAATTGGCTGATGTCGATTTCGCGCGACAAAAACTCCGAGGTCATGTCGGCGACGAGCGGGATGTCACCTGTCTGCGGGAAGCTATGCCAGCGCGTCCCATACAGTGTGTTGTTGCTGGTAATGTGCAGATAGGCTGTGTCCGCCGGCAGACTCGCACAATCGAATTCGGGAATGCGATCGAAGCCTGTGTCTGCGCTGCTTGCCGCTGTCGTTGCATTGCCATAGCGCGCTGCTTCCTTGCGGGCTTTGACGCCCCAGGTACCTGTTTCTATATAGCTCGCCGACTTGGACGGGCTTAGGCCGAGGAGGTTTAACGGGATGGCGGAAAACTGCATCTGGGCGCCGCCGTGTACATAGAGTATCTTGTAGTTGTCAGGAATTCCGGCGAGCTCTTTGAGTAGTTCGTCGCAGCGATTTAATACGGCGTCGAATTCCTTCGAGCGATGGCTGATTTCAATGATGCCGGCGCCCATATCGTGAAAGTTCATGAATTCGCGCTGCGCTGTCTCCATTACAAAAGTGGGAAGCATCGCCGGTCCTGCGCCAAAATTGAAAACTCGAGTCATTGTTTGATTTCCAGTTGTATTGTTAGTTGAAGTAATAAGCTGTACTGCACTTAAGTGGATAAGCTAAAGAAGAGTTACCTTAATAACATCGTCTATCTGTGCGATTGCGGTCAAGGCATCCTCGGAGGGTTGCGACTCAAGATCGATCAGATTGTAGGCAACATCATTACGACTCTTGTTCAGCATATCCAACACGTTGATATTCTGATCTGCCAACACCGATAGAATTTGACCGAGTATCTTCGGAACGTTGCGATTGCAGATGGCTAAACGGGTGCAGCTAGCTGCGTCCGAGCTTCGGTCCAGAAACAAATTCGGAAAATTTACCGAGTTCTTGATATTCCCGTTTTCCAGGAAGTCCGTCAGTTGGTCAGCGGCCATGATTGCGCAGTTTTCCTCGGCCTCATTCGTGCTCGCGCCTATGTGAGGCATGGAAATAACATCATCTCTACCTATCAATTCAGGGCGTGGGAAATCGCTGACATATTTGCCAAGTTTGCCATCCTCGAGTGCTGCAAGCAGGGCCTTGGAGTCGACGATCTCATCTCTGGCAAAATTCACCAGGCAAGCACCTTTGCGCATAGCAGAAAAAACTTCGGCGTTGATGAGGCCGCGTGTTGAATCTAGCACCGGCAGGTGCAATGAGATGAAATCAGAGCTGGCTACCAGAGCGGCAATATTCTCTTTGCGCTTAACCTTGCTCGGCAGACGCCAGGCGGCTTCAACCGATAGGGCTGGATCATAGCCCTGTACCTTCATGCCAAGATCGATAGCCATCTCGGCAACGAGGGAGCCAATAGCGCCCAATCCAATAACACCCAGCGTCTTGCCCGATATTTCACTTCCCTTGAAGCGCTTCTTCTCCTGTTCCATCAGCTTGGACAGTTCGCTCTCGTCAGTTATCTCTGTCTGCGTGCTGGCAAATTCAATACCGGGAACAATCCCGCGCGAGGCAAGTAGCAGGCCGCATAAGACCAATTCCTTAACGGCATTGGCGTTGGCGCCGGGTGTGTTAAATACTATAACACCCGCATCAGTGCAGGCATCTACCGGGACATTATTGGTGCCAGCGCCAGCTCGAGCTACCGCTCTCAGTCCGTCATCGATAGCGGAGGCATCTAATTTATGACTGCGCAGAAGGATAGCATCGGCATCAGTGAGGTCCGGGTCGACTTGATAGTTGCTAACGGGAAATCGTACCAGTCCCTTCTCAGAGATCGCATTATAGGTCTTGATTTTGTACATTTGGTTTCCTGAGCTGTGCCGTTTACCAGTAATTTCTTGCCGCGCCGATAGTAAAGCGCCAAAAGCATAGAATTTAGTTGGTTTTCACGTTGAGGGTGTATCATTTGTGGCGATTCGGCTGGACAATAAAATAGGCTTTTTGTGCTGCGGAATCCTGAAAAATAAAGCGGGCAATTATGTCGCTAAATGGTGCAAAACTCCAGCCGGAATTCCATAAATTGATGATGGCTTGAGCGGTATTAAGGCCAAAAGCCTAGACGTGAAATAATTAGAGGGAATTTTGCCTATGAAAGAGTCGGAAGCTGGGGTTGCTGTTTCAATTGCAACCGAATATGTGCCTGTGCGGCGTTTGCTCGGGCGTAACCCTGGGCCAATGACGGGGCCGGGAACAAATAGCTATCTTATAGGCAAGCAGAGGCTTTCTCTGGTGGACCCGGGTCCGCGTGATGAGGCCCAGCTGCAGAGCTTTCTGGAAGCCATTGGCGATGCCACCCTGGAGAATATACTCATTACCCACACTCACGCTGACCACTCGCCGGGTGCGTTGGCCTTGCACGAAGCCACCGGTGCCAGACTGATTGGGCTGAAAGCGCCCGATGTGGCGGGTCACGACAAGACCTTCGTTCCCGACAGGCTGTTTTCTGATGAGGATATTGTCGATTGTGGCGAGTACAAAATACAGCTGATTGCTACCCCCGGGCATGTGTCCAATCATATCTGCTTTCTGCTGCGTGATGAGCAGCTGTTATTCACCGGCGATCATGTGTTGCAGGGCACGACCCCGGTTATTCTGCCCCCAGATGGGGATATGGCAGCCTATCTAGAGGCTTTAGAGCGTCTCTTAACGATTCCGCTCAAGCTGCTCGCTCCAGCTCATGGCGATGTGATGTTCCAGCCCTATGCTGAAATTGAGAAGCTCATAGCTCACAGGCTGAAGCGCGAGCAGAAGGTGCTTGCCGGGCTCGATAGTCTAGGCGCTTGTAGTCTGGATGAGTTAGTAGTTACGGTTTACGACGATGTTTCCCCGCAGTTGATACCCTGGGCAAAGAAGACACTGATGGCGCATTTGATTAAGTTGCAGCAGGAAGGGCGAGTCAGCGAAGACAATGAATTATGGCAGGCGCAGCAATAATATTTCATGAGTGAAAATACAGAAGCAGCAACGCTCTGGTGGCTCTATCTTGTTCGGACTGCCGATGGCAGTCTCTATACCGGCATCAGCACGGATGTTCAGCGCAGATTCGCGGAGCATGAAAACAAGGACAAGAAGAATAAGGGCGCTAAAGCACTGCGTGGGAAGGCTCCACTGCGCTTGGTTTTTCAAATAGTTGTGGGAAATAAATCCGATGCGCTTAAACTGGAGTACAAGGTTAAACAATTGAGTAGGGCTCAGAAAGAAGAGCTGATCGGCCTGGATGCCGAGTTAATGGAATTTGAAACGTGGTTGCAGACGAAGCGGTGAGAGAAAGAATGAAAATCGAAGAGGCAGTTGTGACAGATGAGATGGCAGGCGGGCACTATAAGAAGATACCGATAGGTATTAGTAGTTGTCTGCTGGGCGAGAAAGTCCGTTTTGATGGTGGGCATAAGAATAATTCCTATATAGCGAAGACTCTGGGGCAGTATTTCGAATTTCAGGCATTCTGCCCTGAGCTGGCTATCGGTCTTGGTATTCCCCGCAAACCGATTCGCCTCTCACGAAAAGGTTCAGATGTGATTCGCTGTATTCCTGTAGACAACCCTGAGCCGGATTTTACGGAGGCCCTAGCGAAGTCTGCTGATGATAAGAAGCAGTGGCATAGCAGTCTTTGTGGTTATATTTTGAAGAAAGATTCTCCGAGCTGCGGTATGGAGCGGGTTAAGATTTGGGATGATGTCATGCCGATTCGGGAAGGCGTGGGCATCTATGCCGGGAAGATGATGCAAAATTTTCCGTACCTGCCTGTCGAGGAGGAAGGCCGACTGGGAGACGCGGTGCTACGTGAAAATTTTATTCAACGTGTTTTCGTAATGCGCCGCTGGTTTCAACTAGTTGAGGACGGAATGAAGTTGTCTGATCTTTTGGACTTTCATGCCAGGCACAAACTCATCATCATGAGTCACAATCAGAATTACAATCGTGAGCTTGGGCAGCTACTTGCTGTTGCTCGCAAAGACAATGTCGACGAGGTGGCGGACCAATACATAGTAAAGTTGATGCGTACGCTAAAGATTCCGGCTACTAGAGGCAACCACGTCAATGTATTGCAGCACATACAGGGCTATCTGAAGAAGCCGCTAGACAAGGATGACAAGTTGGAGCTGACCGAGACAGTGGAAAAATATCGCCTGGGACAGCTGCCGCTAATAGTGCCCATAACTCTGCTGAATCATTTTTTTAGAAAACACCCGGACGAGTACATCTCAAACTCCTGGTATATGAATCCCTACCCCGAGGAGATGAGTCTACAAAATCATATCTAGGCTTGCTGGCTGGCTAAATCCGGTTCGGCAACCAGCGGTGCGATCTTAAAGTTTAGGAAGCCATAGATTACTGCAACAACCGGGCAGATCAGGTTGAAGAAACAGTAGGGCAGGTAAGAGAAAGTTGCCACGCCCAAAGTGCCTGCCATGTAGGCGCCACAGGTATTCCAGGGAATTAACGGAGACGTCATTGTTCCTGCGTCTTCCAGAGCGCGAGACAAATTCTTCGGGTCTAGATTTCTATTTTGATATTCCAGTTTGTACATGCGCCCTGGAAGCACTATCGATATGTATTGGTCAGAGGTGATGATATTGGCACCGATGCAGGTAACGATGGTCGTAGCTATCAAGCTTCCCGTGCTGTGTACGAAGGACAGTGCATAATTCACGAGGCATTGCAGCAGGCCGGTATGATCCATCACTGCGCCGAATACCATGGCGCATAGGATCAACCACACCGTGTTTAACATAGAGCTCATGCCGCCGCGTGTCATCAGGTCGTCCAGAGTTTCGTTTCCGCTGGAGAGAGCGAATCCATCAAATAGTGTTTGCCAGGTTCCTTTGAATAAGCCGAGAAAAATATTTGTGGTATCACCGGCCAGGCTCAGTACTGCGCTCTGTTGAAAAATTAATGCCAGTATTACACCGATCAGTGCGCCGGCAAGGATAGTTGGAATCGGTGGTAGCTTTTTCTGTGCCATAAAAAGTAGTGCGGCCACCGGCAGCAGCATAAATGGGTTGATAGTGAAGTTGTCATTGATGAGTTGCATGGTCACGGCGAGGTCGCTTGCGCTGGCTTCGGTATCGATGCTAAGCCCTATTATGGCGTAGAGGATTAGTGCGAGGACAATGCTGGGAATGGTAGTCCACACCATATGACCGATGTGGGAAAACAGGTCTGTGCCAGCGACGGCGGGTGCTAAATTGGTGGTCTCGGAAAGTGGAGACATCTTGTCTCCGAAGTAGGCTCCGGAAATAATCGCACCGGCGGTAATCTCGACTGAGAGACCCAGGCCGGCGGCAGCACCGATAAGGGCAATGCCAACAGTTCCTGCTACCGTCCATGAGCTGCCTATGCTCAGTGCGATCAGGCCGCAGATGAGACAGCTGGCAGCATAGAAGATTGATGGGTCTAACATGAGTAGGCTGTAGTAGATCATGGTCGGCACGGTACCGGAGAGGATCCAGCTGCCTATCAGCAGGCCAACGCTAAATAAGATGAGGATAGGCTTGAGCGCAATGGTGACACCAGAGATGATGCTTTCTTCAATCTGTTGCCATTGCTGCCCGTTTCTCCAGCCTATGGCTGAGGCGACAGCGGCACCTATACACAGTGCTATCTGGTTTGGTCCATAACTCGCGTCTTCGCCGAACAGATAGACTGAGAAGGAAAGCAGGCTGATTAACACGAGAACCGGTACCAACGCCTGTTGGACTGTTGCCTGGCGCTGGGAGGCCTTAGATTCCGATTCTTGTAGCGATTCCATTGGTACTACCCACTGTGAGCTTAAACTGAGCCATAGAGCATAATAGCTGGAGTTGCCGCCTGTCTACGCTATATCCATGCATTCAACCCCCAGCAGCGTTATTTGGGTTATAATTCGCAGCTTTCTGCGTCAGTGGCCATGAATTTCTTCTCTTGGCCATTAATTTGAGCACATACCATTTTGAAGTAAGCAAAAATGACTGATATCGAAAACTATATGCTAAAGCTGGGCCGCCAGGCGCGGGAAGCATCGCGCCAGATAGCGAAGGCCAGTACAGCCCAGAAAAATGCAGCGCTTTTAGCCGTCGCCGAGGCCATCGATTCCAGTCGAGAGCAGCTCATGCTGGCGAACGAGCAAGATATGCAGGCGGGAAGGGGAAAGGGCTTGGATGCGGCCTTGCTCGACCGCTTGGAGCTGAACGCAGCGCGCATTGACACTATGATCGAGGGGCTGCGGCAAGTAGCGGCTCTGGATGATCCTGTCGGAGCCATCTCCGATCTCAAATATCGCCCCAGCGGCATTCAGGTCGGTAAGATGCGAGTGCCTCTGGGAGTAATAGGGATTATCTATGAATCCAGGCCCAATGTGACCTGCGAGGCAGCAAGTCTCTGCCTTAAATCCGGCAACGCGACTATTTTACGTGGTGGTTCCGAGGCAATACATTCGAATCAAGCGATAGCGGCCTGTATCAAGACAGGCTTGGAAGCGGCAGGGCTGAGTGAGCACGTAGTTCAGGTTCTGGATAGACCCGATCGAGATGCGGTTGGCCTGTTGATTACAATGCCCGAATTTGTGGACGTCATTGTGCCCCGTGGTGGCAAGGGTCTGATTGCGAGAATTAGCGCTGATGCGAAAGTGCCAGTGATCAAGCATCTCGATGGTAACTGTCATGTCTACATCGATGACAAGGCCGACTGCGAGAAAGCATCATTGATTGTCATTAACGCGAAGACGCAGCGCTATGGCACCTGCTGCACATTGGAGTCGCTTCTGGTCGCCGAGAAGATAGCCCCCGAGGTGCTGCCTGATCTGTGCGCGCAATTGCTTGAGAAAGGCGTAGAACTTCGTGGCTGTGAGAAGACTCGGGCATTGGTGGCAGGAGTCGACGTGGCTTCGGAGGAAGATTGGGCTACAGAATATCTGGCACCGATCTTGTCGATTAATATCGTTGCCGATGTGGATGCGGCAATTCATCACATCAACACCTATAGCTCGCAACATACAGAATCAATCGTGACTGAGGACTATACTCGCGCGCAACAATTTCTTCGCGAAGTCGACTCAAGTTCGGTGATGATTAACGCCTCTACCCGATTCGCAGACGGGTTTGAGTATGGCTTAGGTGCGGAGATAGGCATTTCAACGGACAAGCTGCATGCGCGTGGGCCGGTTGGTTTGGAAGGTCTTACTTCGCAAAAGTATATCGTGTTGGGGGACGGACATATCCGACAATGAGTTCGCCGTTAGTAGTGCTTGGAGGAATGTTTGACCCGGTGCACAAGGGACATGTGAGTGCGGCGAATTATGCTCTGGAATTTTTGTCCGCACACCGACTAAAAATGGTTCCCTGTCACAGGCCTAATCATAAGGCCATACCTGATACTCGAGCAGAGCACCGACTGGCGATGCTCGAGATAGCAACGGCAGGCCATCCTCAAATAGAAATAGATACTATCGAGTTGCAAGTAGATCGAGTGTCTTACACGGTAGATACGCTTACTCAGTACAGAAAGCAGCACGAAACCATAGTGTTTGTGTTGGGTGTCGATTCGTTTAATAGCCTGCCGCAGTGGCATGAATGGCAACAGATATTCGAGCTATGTCACCTGCTGGTATTAGCGAGACCCGGGGCGATCTTGTCGGATGCAACGTTGGCGGCTGTGCAAGGTGGCGAGAGAAAGGTCGAAACGGCAGAGCAAATGTTATCGAGTTCGCAGGGCAGATTTATCTACTGTGAAAATTTTGAATTCGATATGGCGTCAAGTCAGATTAGGAAAAAGCTAGCACGAGGCGAGGATGTGACTGCTCAGTTAGACCCAGCGGTCATTGAATATATACATGAGAATAATCTCTATCAAGATTAGTAAACATAAGTGAGACTTTAGTTTGAAGAGTACAGAATTGTCAGAATTGGTTGTAGAAGCACTGGATGATGTAAAAGGTCAGTCGATTCGCTGTATTAATGTCGAGAGATTGACGTCGATCACGGACTATATGGTCATTGTGACTGGCACCTCAAGTACACACCTAAAAGCATTGGCAGAATCGGTGAGTAAATCTGTTAAGGACGCAGGGCAGGAAGTGGTGGGAGTAGAGGGTAAACTCGCTGCAGATTGGGTGTTAGTCGACCTTGGCAACGTGGTCGTACATTTGATGTTGGCTCCAGTGCGTGCGCTTTATAACCTTGAAGAACTTTGGAACTTTGAGTCCAAGCCTCAAGACAGGGCTGAACCGGAAGATCCTGCGGCGTGAAGGTAAGGGTTCTTAGCGTGGGCACAAAGATGCCGGCCTGGGTGCAAGAGGGTGTTGCGCAGTACGAGAAGCGAATGCAGAGCGATCTGGATTTTTCACTGATTGAGATACCCATGGCCAAGCGCAGCAAGAACAGCAATATTGACCAGTGTATACAGAAGGAAAGCGATGCGCTGCTAGCGGCGATTCCCTCCAGTGACTATGTGGTAGCGCTAGATGTGGATGGCAAATCATTCAGTACCGAGAGCCTGGCGCGGAAAATAGTAAAATTCCGACAGGAGGGAGACAATCTAAGCTTGCTCGTCGGTGGGCCCGATGGACTGGGGGCATCATGCCTGGCCAGGTCGAATGAGCGCTGGTCACTATCGGCATTGACCCTTCCCCATCCTCTGGTTCGCGTAGTGATTACCGAGCAGTTCTATCGTGCTATTAGCATCATCAATGGACATCCCTACCATCGAAGCTAAAGCAGCGTTCGCCAAACGCGCGAAATTCCAACGGGCATCACTAAAAAACACCTGTGAAACGCGGTAGACTGTTCAGATACGGGTGAATTTCGCGTAAAACAAAACTATTTTAACTGTGCGTTGTCGAAGAACTAAGGGCGACAAAACCTTTAGCGGCGAACTCCTTAGCCGATGAAACTAGATGATACTGCGCGTAGCTAGGTAAACCAATTATGGCAGGAAAATGGCAGCTTAAAGATCACGAGGCGGAGCGGGCGATGTTCAGCCGCCGTCTTGTCGTGGCTGCTGTATTTGTCCTGTTGCTGTTTGCTGCGTTGATCATGAAATTAGTCAATCTTCAGATCTCCCAGTATGACTATTTCTCCGCTAGATCTGATGGAAATCGACTCCATTCTCAGTATGTGCCACCGGCGCGAGGATTGATCTTCGACAATAGAGGCAAGCTGCTTGCCGATAACCAACCGATTTTCAATTTAACGATTGTGCATGAACAGGTAGAAGATCTAGAAGTAACTCTCGACTATCTGGATACATTAATCGACTTGTCCGATGACGAGAGAGAGCAGTTTGCCAATCGACTGCGAAGAAACCGTGTGCCATTTTCCTCGGTGCCACTTCGGTACGTGCTTAGCGATGCGGAAAAATCCAGGGTTGCGGTTAATAGTTATAAGTTGCCGGGTGTGGCGATCGAGCCGCAGTTTGTTCGGCAATACCCCTTAGCCGAGCTCACGGCGCATTCGGTTGGCTATGTGTCGGAAATCAATCGAGCCGAATTGGATTCTCTCGACGATGAAGAGCGAGAGAACTATGGCGGTACAAACCATATTGGCAAAACTGGAATAGAAAGAACTTACGAAGACTTGCTGCACGGAACCGTTGGTTATGAAATCGTAGAGAAGAACAATAGGGGTCAGGTCATGCGTAGACTTGATCGTACCGACCCTATCGCGGGTAAAAATATATCTTTGTATTTAGACAGTCAGCTGCAAACTGCAGCCGAGGCGGCGCTTGGTGATTTTCGCGGTGCTGTGGTTGCCATCGACCCCAACACCGGCGGTATCCTGGCGATGGTTAGCAAGCCGGGCTTCGACCCGAACCTTTTCGTGACGGGAATAAGCAGCAAGAACTATGGCGTTCTGGTTACGGATAATATAAACACTCCGCTCTTCGATAGGTCGACGAATCCCTACCCACCGGGCTCAACTGTTAAACCGTTTTTAGGATTGGGTGGCCTGCATCATGAACTGGTTGACTATGAGTTTACTATTGAGGATCCAGGCTATTTTCGTTTACCAGGTGTGAGTTATCGCTGGGGTGATTACACTCTGAGAACTGCGATCGGAGGAGGGCATGGTCACACAGATCTGCAGAAGGCAATCTATCAATCTTGTGACACATTCTTTTACGATCTAGGTAACCGCATGGGCATTGATACCATGCACGGTTTTATGTCGCAGTTTGGTTTCGGCCAGAATTTTGCAGTTGATATAAATTATGCAAGAACCGGCGTACTGCCATCCCGTGACTGGAAGAGAGAGACAAGAGGCGAGCCCTGGTATCCGGGTGACACAATTAATTCGTCTATAGGGCAGGGTTATATGTGGGCAACACCGTTGCAGCTTGCGACGGCTGCCTCGATTATGGCTAATAAAGGCAAGGTGATTCAGCCAAGAATGTTAAAAGCAGTAGACGGTGTGCCCTATGAGCCGGTAATCAATGACCCTGTTGCCGATGTCGTGGTGAATGATCCGGACTACTGGCGCTATATCGAAGAGTCTATGTCTATGGTTGTGCACCGCGCATATAACGACGTGTTTCGTGAATACGGAACAGCCTATGAAGCCATAGCTATGGCTGATAGAGAGATGCCTTATAAGATGGCGGGTAAATCGGGCTCTGCGCAGGTGGTTGGTATAAGTCAGGCAATAATGCAGAGTGAAGACATCAATGTGTCAGACCTAAACAAGGATCACGCCTTGTTCATATCCTATGCGCCTGCAGAAAACCCAAGTATTAAGCCACAGATCGCTATCGCTGTATTCGTAGAGAATGGCGAGCACGGCAGTAGTGTGGCTGGCCCCATTGCGAAGGCAGTTACAGATGCCTACCTACTGGATATTCTTCAAATTGACTTCGAAGCCCTGAATTCCGGCGGCGATGAACTGCTTTCACTGGTCGATGAATAGCCAAGACTTCATACGACGATCCGATGGCCTCGATTCCAAGACCAGATACCATAAATCTATCTGGCGAACCATCCATACCGACCCTCCGCTTCTAGTTGGAATTTCCCTGCTCTGCGGGTTCGGTCTTTTAGTCTTGTTTAGTGCAAGCGGTGGCGATGTCCCCGTAGTGCAAAGACAGGCGCTAACGATGATCGTCGGTTTGGTAGTCATGTTTATTGTCGCGCAATTCAATGTGCATTTCTTCCGACAGTGGGCGCCTACGCTTTATGCTGCGGGTCTTGCGCTCCTGGCTCTGGTATTGGTAGTTGGGGTAGAGGCAAATGGGGCGAAGAGTTGGCTGGACCTACCTGGCCTGCCTAGTTTCCAACCTTCGGAGCTAATGAAATTCGTAGTGCCCATGCTGATGGCTTGGTATCTCGCGAGTCGGCCACTGCCGCCGAGGTTCAAGCATCTGTTTTGGTCTGCCGTGATGATATTGGTTCCGGCGGGTTTGATAATAGTTCAGAACGATACCGGCACGGCGATCATGGTCACTATGTCGGGAATCTTTGTGGTATTACTTGCAGGCATACGCTGGCGTATTGTGATCGCAGGGTTTATAGCGCTGCTTCTAGCGTCTCCTGCTTGGTACATCTTTCTGGCACAGGGGCACCAGAAGAACAGGATACTGACTTTTTGGGATCCCTATAGAGACCCTACCGGTGCCGGCTACAATATTATTCAATCGCAGATCGCTATAGGCTCGGGCGGTATCTATGGCAAGGGCTACGGTGAGGGCGCGCAGTCTCATCTGGACTTTATTCCTGAGAGTAATACTGACTTCATTCTCGCGGTGTTGGCGGAGGAGTTTGGCCTGCTGGGTATATTGTTTCTGATTTCGATGTACTTGTTCGTGCTCATCCGAGGCAGTTACATCGCCTATGCTGCAAACGACATGTTTAGCCGCCTGCTTGCCGGTAGCATCACGCTTACCTTCTTCTTCTATGTGTTCGTTAATATGGCGATGGTCTCGGGCCTGCTGCCTGTCATCGGGCTACCACTGCCGCTAATGAGTCGAGGGGGCACGTCGGTTGTCACGCTTTTTATCGGATTTGGTCTATTAATGTCAATTCAGACTCATGGCCGCAGCAAATCTATCTAAGCCTCTGATATAATTGGGTTTAAATAATTTTTGCGTAGATGAAATGGAATTTAAAGACTATATATAAGCTAATCAACGGCTCAGATCCGCGGAAGTGGTTAAATGAATTGTCAGATCGGACGCTATCCTTCAGGTGTCACTGATTTTTCAGGCTATTTTGGCAGGGCAGTTATTCTGCCAATTTAGTGATTACATCCATACGGAATAACAAATGAATGCGAATTTACTAAAGGTGTCGATTGTCACTCCGGTTTTGTTGGCCTTATGGGCCTGCAGCTCGGCGCCTGCGCCGGCTCCTGAATCGCCAAATAAGGGCCGTTACAGCATACAGCAGGATCGGGCGCCGACACGAAACGTTGATCTCTCGGCAATTCCGGATGTAGTGCCAGAACCTCTCAACCGCACAATGGCGGGCAACCGCAGTCCGTATTCGGTGCTGGGTAAGAGTTACCGTGTTCTGCCCACCGAAGAAGGATATTCCGAGAGGGGTGTAGCGTCGTGGTATGGCGAAAAGTTTCACGGACACAAGACGTCCAATGGTGAGGTATTCGATATGTATCAAGTATCTGCCGCACACAAGTCTTTGCCGATTCCCAGTTTCTTGCGCGTAACAAACCTGGACAATAACAGGAGTATTATAGTCAGGGTGAATGACAGAGGCCCTTTTCACGGAGACAGGATTGTCGATCTCTCTTACGCGGCGGCATTAAAGCTTGGTTATGCGGATAGAGGAACAGCCCGCGTCCAATTAGAATCGGTAGTCGCAAGTGGAATCTCTCGTGACCGTGGAACCAGCGGCGCTAGCTCTAACGCAGTCGAGACATTGCAGTTAAGTTCTACCGCAAGTAAATATCTGCAGGTAGGAGCATTTTCGGAACTAAGTGCGGCGCAAAAAGTCTCAAACCAAGTGGAAGAAATAACCAGTTTGCCCGTGTTTATTCGTACCGTGAATACATCGAATAACAAAGTACTACATCGAGTTAGAGTCGGCCCAATTTCTGACCCTGGTCAAATTCAACGAGTTAGCCAAAGTGTTGTTGCTGCTAACCTGGGAAGTCCGTACACTGTGACTGAATAGCTATAAATCTTACGCTATACCTTAGTTACAGCCGCGACCAGTTTCATCAATTGATTCGTCATTTCTCAACTCAATACACTTTAAATCGAGACGGATTTTTTATGTCATCTTTTTCTATTGCAACATTACCTAAAAATAATCAGCCACAATCGAGAGCGCTCACGCTACTTTTAGTGGTCTTCATGCTTGCCAGTAATTTCAGTGTTGCGGCCCCGGCTATAATTCCAAGGCCGCCGGAGATCGCTGCTACTAGCTATATTCTCTTGGATGCAAAGACCGGCCAGGTTCTTATTGAAGAGAATGCGGATGAAGCGCTTCCCCCTGCCAGCCTTACTAAAATAATGACCGCCTACGTAGTCACGGAAGAAATTTTAAGTGGCAATCTTGCGCTCTCCGACGAGGTGCACATCAGTGAGAAAGCCTGGCGCATGGAAGGGTCCAAGATGTTCGTTGGTGTGGATACTCAGGTTGAGGTAGAAGACTTGCTGCGCGGCATCATAATTCAGTCTGGCAACGATGCCAGCGTAGCTATGGCGGAGCATATCGCCGGTAGTGAAGAAGCCTTTGCCGACATGATGAATCAGTACGCCGAGGTTCTCGGTCTGTCGCAAACTTTTTTTATGAATGCCAGCGGCCTGGACACCGAACTCTACTACAACACTATGTCCGCGCGAGATTTGGCGAAACTGGCTCAGGCTACGATCTCTCGACATGCCCAGTTCTATCCAATGTATTCGGAGCGCGAGTTTACCTATAACGATATCCGCCAATCGAATCGAAATACACTGTTGTTTCGTGACCGCAACGTCGATGGCATGAAGACAGGGTGGACCGATGCCGCCGGTTACTGTCTGGTAGCCTCCGCCGAGCGTGACGGTATGCGTCTGATTTCTGTTGTCATGGGAACCGCAAGTGAAGAAGCGAGAGCGATAGAGACACAAAAATTGCTGACTTATGGGTTTCGTTACTACGAGACCCATAAGCTGTATGACTCCAATCAGGTGCTAACTAATGTGCCGGTTTACTCCGGCGCGTTAAACGCGGTAGATCTGGGGATCGAAGATGAGGTCTATATTACTATCCCCCGAGGGCAGGCGGAATCGATGACGGCAACCGTAGATGTCGACGAGATTATTAGAGCACCGCTGAGTGATAGACAGATCATGGGGGAAGTGCGGGTAGTGTTAGACAATAACATTCTCTATCAGGGGGATGTGGTCTCCATGCAGGCGGTTGAGCAGGGCGGTATACTCAAACGTTTCGTCGACTGGATCACCTTGCTATTCAGCAATATGTTCTCGGGCTAGTCATATGTCACAAGAGCCAGATGTACCTGAAGAGCAAGAAGCGCCAAAAATAGAGTTCCCTTGCCTATACCCAATTAAAATTATTGGTGTGGCGAGTATCGAATTTCATAAAGAAGTTGTTACCACAGTTGAGAAGCACACCGGCAAGATCTCCGAAGATCTCATAGAATTACAGCCCAGTAAGAAAAGCACGTATGTCTCTGTAAGAATCACGATCGCCGCTACCGGCGTAGATCAGCTGCAAAACATCTTCAATGACCTCAAAACCATCGAAAGTGTGAAGATGGTCCTATAGGGTGCTGCTCTCTGACTATAAGCACTTCAAAGCCGAAACCAAGTCGGGCGAAGATAAGGCGCAGCCACCCTTAGTCGTTCGCAGGCTGGGTTTGCAAGAATATCAGCCTATCTGGAAGTCTATGCGTTATCTGGTGGAGCAGGCTGCTAAGGATCGCGCTGACGAAGTCTGGTTGCTGAGTCACAAGCCGGTTTTTACTCAGGGCCAGGCAGGAAAGGCTGAACATGTCTTAAATCCGGCTCCCATTCCCGTAGTTCAAATAGATCGAGGTGGTCAGGTAACCTATCATGGCCCAGGCCAGTTGGTTGTGTACCTGCTACTGAATGTCAGGCGCCGGAATATGGGCGTGCGCGATCTCGTTGACCTCATTGAGCTGGCGATCATTCAGACTTTGCAGGAATTTGGAATAGCGGCGAGTGGCAAAGCGAAGGCTCCCGGTGTCTATGTTAATGATGCTAAAATAGCTGCCTTGGGTTTGCGTATACGCAGAGGCTGGAGCTATCACGGGCTTAGCCTCAATGTGCAGATGGACTTGGAGCCATTTTCGCGTATCAATCCCTGCGGTTTTGAAAACCTAGCGGTTACACAGATTGCCGATTATGTGTCTGATACTGAGATGTTAATGCAGAGGGTGAGCAGGGTGCTCAGCAACAAATTATTAAATGCGCTAGGCTATCTCGAATACAACGAATCCGATTGAGTGGGAATTTATCTACATGGCTGACAGAGAGCGAAGAAACGTTTTAGTTGAAGGTGAGAAGCTTCGAGGCGCTGACAAAGTTCGTCGCATCCCGGTGAAGGTGATACCGACTACTGAGCTTCTCACTAAGCCAGATTGGATTCGTGTAAAAATCCCAGCCTCATCTAAAATAAACCACATTAAACAGAAGCTAAGAGAGCACAAACTGGCATCGGTCTGTGAAGAAGCCTCCTGTCCAAATCTTGGGGAATGTTTTAGTAACGGCACCGCGACATTTATGATTATGGGAGACATCTGCACTCGGCGTTGCCCATTTTGCGACGTGGCTCATGGAAAACCCAAGCCTCTGTATGAGAATGAACCGACAGAACTCGCTGCAGCCATCAGTGAGATGGGTCTGAGTTATGTGGTGATCACCTCGGTAGACCGTGATGACCTGAAAGACAGTGGGGCGCAGCATTTCGCTAATTGCATAAGCGAGACACGCAGATTAAACCCTGAAATCAAGGTTGAGGTGCTAGTGCCTGATTTTCGTGGCAGGATGGAAATTGCACTGGATATCCTCAAAGACAGTCCGCCTGACGTATTCAATCATAATCTTGAAACCGTACCCAGATTATATAAGCAGGCCAGGCCGGGAGCAGATTATGCCTGGTCGCTAGAACTGCTTAAGAGATATAAAGCGCTGAAGCCAGAGGTAACAACGAAGTCTGGCTTGATGCTAGGGCTGGGCGAGACTTTAGATGAAGTGAAACAAGTCATGGTCGATCTTTATGAGCACAACATTGACATGGTAACTCTCGGTCAGTACCTGCAGCCATCTAGAGACCATCTTAAGGTAGAGCGCTTCGTCCATCCCGATGAATTCGAAGAGCTGCGCGTCTATGGTGAGAGCCTGGGGTTTAAACATGTGGCCAGTGGACCTTTGGTAAGATCTTCTTATCATGCGGATAAACAGGCTCACGGCGAGCAAATTTAGATTCGTCAGCGCCGTTCAGTATTGCTCTTAGGCAGTTATGAATACCAACATAAGAAGAATAATAATCTGCATTGCAGCGCTTCTCGTTGCTGTGGCAATAGTTGTGTTTATTGCGCAGAATCCTGCGCTAATTGGCAGTGAGCCCCTATTCATTCGCGCCGCGCTCCTGTCACTAGCGATCATTGCGGCACTCATTGCGGTCTACCCCTTCAATCCTCTGTTTTTGGACAAGCCCGGCATCTATGCCGCCGCTGTCTGCATGCCAGCTATTGTGCCGGTTCTGGTCTACTATTTTGTTCTACTGCCCCAGCAAGCAGGAGTGGGAATTAGTGCAGAGCAGGTAACTAGTGAAATGATTACCGATAGCTCAAGTAATGGAATTATCGAGGTGGGGTTTAGCTACCCGATCTATACGCCAGCTCTGCGGGTTAGCAATCTTGAGCTGTTTACCAAGCAGGTTAATGTGTTTATGAGAATGACGGACGCCAACGGTGAGGCGGCCTTGTTTAGAGCGGTGAGAACTCGTATCCCGGGCTCAAGCCTTAGCGTCGAATCTACGGTGCAGGGCATGTTGAGTGAATCTGATGGCTATGGGTTTATTCCCTTGCAGATACCTCCGGCCAGCAGCATTACCACGCGCGTTGCTTTCATCATCAGTAATCTCGACAACGGGTCCAATTTTACCGATGCCCTGCGCACAGCGACCCAAGCCCAATTTGAGCTGCGCGACCCGGAAACAGGAGAGTTGCTTCTTGAGTTTCCTCTCAATCCGATCTAGTTCAATGCAAGACTTTGAGTGCGCTTAGAGCCTGCGATAAGAAGCAGGGGTAGCGCTAGCGCCGAATTGCCAATCAGTAGTGCCGTCATTACCGGGCCTAGATCAAGCAACAGCAGAAAGGGCAATAGAAATACCAACCTGACTATTTCCAAGGTCAGTGCAAACTCTCGTCCCTCTAGAAAAGATCCATGTACGAAGAACGAGAAGAAAAGATACGTTACGACTGTGCTTAGCAGCAAGTAATTGAGAGATCCTGCGCTGAGTAAAACTGCAAGGCTGAGTGCAACGGTGAGCGTGAACTGGATTGCCGTATAGACCTGGCTGAAGCGGGAGATTTCCGGATCGAATTTCTGAGTAAGGTCGACCGGCATGCCCTCGAGTTTGCAATGACTCTGCTGTGTGTCTGCACGCCATCCCGGCCGCTTGACTAGTAGTTTTAGCTTATTGAGTGCCCCGGGCATGGCGTAGAAGTCCAGAATGAGACGCCAGTAAACGTGTACATTTGCCCACACGGGGTTCCAGCTATTCAACGGTTTGCGTAAACCGAAGGCAACCGGCTCTTCTGCCAGTTCCTCCTGGAAGCTCCCAAAAATCCTATCCCAAAGAATGAAGACGCCGCCGTAGTTTTTGTCTACATAGATCTTGTTGCGGCCATGATGAACTCTATGATTCGAGGGCGAAACGAATACCCATTCAAAGGGACCGAGCTTGGGGACATGCTCGGTATGCACCCAGAACTGATAGATTAAATTCAGACTCACGACGGTGAATAGAATTTCCGCTGGAAAACCTAGGAAGAAAAAAGGCAGGTAGAACAGAAAGCCATAGAAATCGATGCTGGTTTGACGCAGCGCTGTGCTCAGGTTGAAGTCTTCGCTTTGGTGATGTGCGACATGGGAGCCCCAGAATAAGGCCACTTCATGACCCAGGCGATGCTTCCAGTAGTAGGCAAAGTCATACAGCAGGAAACAACTGATCCAAACCCAGAGTGCTTGATCCGGCAGCTGTGCGAGTTGATATCTGGCAACTATAATTTCGTAGATCGTTCCCGAAAAGCCAAGAATAACAAGGCCTTGCAGGCGGCTTAGACTGCCCATAGAGATGCTGTTAATGCTATCGTTGAGTCTGTAGGTGTTTTTGCCGCGCACGACCCCATAGGCTAACTCGATGAAAATTAGCAGAAAGAAAAACGGAATGGCTGCCAGAATGAGGTCCATGGGCTTTAGTCTACCTTAGAATAGGGCTGGATATTAAATGGATGGCTACAATTTCTGCAAAACGCGGTATTATTCGCAGCCACAGCCTAGCTCAAACCCACTTTGCATATACCTCCCTAGCACAGGCCTAGGAAAAGCATAATTCAGGAGATCGGTCTTTATGAAGAGAATCGTCTTGCTAGCAGCTGCGATTACCGTGTTACTCAGTAATTCCTTAGTTTTCGCACAAGGCATTCAACAAACCAAGGGATCGTTTCAAGACAAGTTTCGTCAGCTGGACGAAGTTTTACCGACTCCGAATGTTTATAGAAACGCCTCTGGCCAGCCGGGCCATCAGTATTGGCAGCAGGAAGTCGATTACGAGATCGATGTCGCTCTGGATGAGGAGTCGCAGCGAATCTCCGGCACCGAAACCATTAGTTATCAGAACAACTCTCCAGACACCCTGGGCTATCTCTGGTTGCAGCTAGATCAGAACCGTTTTCGCAATGACTCCATTGGCAATATGAGCTCTACCTTTAATGGGAGTAGCCCGGACTCGGATTCGCCAGCCCGCCTAAGCCTGGGCCAGCTACGCAGTATCCAATACATGGAAGACGTGGACCACGGCTACGAAATAAACTCTGTCCGTGATAGTTCGGGCAATGATCTGCCCCATACGATAGTCGGTACGCTAATGCGTATAGATCTGGCGCGTCCCTTAAGCCCGGGTCAAGACATCGAATTTGAAATAGACTATGCCTATCACATCGTCAATGGTGATGTGCTTCGGCCTCGCGGTGGTTACGAGTATTTTCCGGATGACGAGAATGAGGACGGTAATTATCTGTTTGCGATTTCCCAATGGTTCCCGCGCCTGGTTGCCTACACTGACTACGAGGGTTGGACTAATAAGGAATTCCTAGGTTCAGGTGAGTTTACTCTGGAGTTTGGTGACTACGAAGTTTCACTGACCGTTCCTTCGGATCACGTCGTGGCCGCTACTGGCGAGCTGCAGAATGCGAACCAGGTGTTAACCCGAGTTCAGCGCGATCGTCTGCAGGAAGCGGAGACGGCCGCACGTCCGGTATTCATCGTTACGCCCGAAGAAGCTCTAGAGAACGAGAGAGAAGGGGTGAGCGATACGAAGACATGGCGCTTCGCCGCGGAAAACGTTCGTGACTTCGCCTGGGGTTCTTCAAGAAAATTTATTTGGGATGCCAAGGGGTATCGTCAGGAAGGTGCCGAGCAAGAGCTGGTAATGGCGATGTCCTACTATCCTAAGGAAGGCGGCACACTGTGGTCAGATCTGTCTACTGAAGTTGTCATTCATACGCTGGAAGTGTACAGCCGTTTCTCATTCGATTTCCCTTACCCTACGGCCATTTCATTGAATGCAGGTTTTGTCGGTGGTATGGAATATCCGATGATCACATTTAACGGCCCGCGAACCACGCTGCAGGACGATGGCAGTCGTACCTATTCCCTGGCGGAAAAGCGTTTTCTGATAGGGGTGGTGATTCATGAGGTGGGGCACTTCTATTTCCCCATGATAGTAAACTCTGACGAGCGTCAATGGACCTGGATGGATGAGGGTATCAACAGCTATCTTGATTCGGTTGCAGGGCGGGAATGGGATGCGGAGATACCCTGGGGTGTTGAGCCAAGATATATTGTCGATTATATGGTTTCACAGAATCAGGTTCCTATCATGACGCAGTCTGACAGCGTGCTGCGCTTGGGGCCCAACGCCTATGCGAAGCCAGCTACTGCAATCAATATTCTGCGCGAAACAATTATGGGGCGTGAGCTTTTCGATTTCGCATTTAAAGAATACTCGCGTCAATGGGAGTTCAAGCGACCTACACCGGCGGACTTCTTTCGAACTATGGAAGAGGCGTCTGGTATAGATTTAGACTGGTTCTGGCGTGGCTGGTTCTACACGACCGATCATGTGGATATCTCCCTCGATCGTGTCTACCAGATGCGCATGGATACGGAGAATCCAGATATTGATTATTCTCGTCAGCGTGAGATCGAGAAAGCCTTGCCGCCCTCCGTCTACATCGAGAGAAATCGTGAGGAAGGCAGGTTGACCTGGGTTGAGCGTAATGCAGATGTTCGTGACTTCTACGACGACAACGATCAATTCACGGTCACAAACAAGGAGCGCAATAGCTATAACAGTTTCCTGGAGGGCCTTGAAGACTGGGAGCGTGCTGTTCTCGAACGCGCAGTCTCACAAGACCTGAACTACTATATCTTCGAGTTCTCCAATGCCGGTGGTTTGGTAATGCCGGTAATTTTGGAAATGGAATATGCCGACGGGAGTAAGGAAGAGGTGCGTCTGCCAGCCGAGATATGGCGAAGAAATGCGCGCCAGGTTAAGAAACTAATGGTGAGTGAGAAGGAATTGCTCAGTATTGTTATCGACCCCATGCAGGAAACTGCCGACGCGGATATTGAGAATAACTACTATCCGCGCCGAATAATTCCTTCGCGCATAGAAAGTTTTAAATCTGAAGGTGGTGGTAGCCTGATCGGTAGAGATATCATGCAAGATATTAAGACAGAGCTTAAGACTGATGAAGATGATGAGCCTGAAGACTAAACAGAGCCAGTTATCTTTGCGAGATAGACCAAGAGCGTTTGCTCTTGGTCTTCTGTTTGTTTTCCTTAGTCTGCTATCAGCTTACAGCGCTGCCCATCAGCAAAAAATGGCCGTTACTCGTATTCTGTTCAATGCGAATACGGGCAATATTGAAATCATGCACAGATTTTTCATTCACGATGCTGAGCATGCAGCGGGCGTAGTGTTTGGTGAGTCGCAGAATCTAATGGAATCAGATGCCTCGCGGGAACTGTTTAGTAATTACGTAATGAATCGCTTTGCAGTTACCGCCGAGGATTCCCTCGGCAAGAGTAATGAGCTGAGCCTGAACTATGTGGGCGCAGAGATAGATGGCCAGTTTCTCTGGGTCTATCAGGAGGCCGAACAGCTAGATGATGTGAAAGCGCTGAGTGTTGTGAATGTGGCGCTTCGAGATGTGTGGCCGGATCAGGTGAACTTGGTGAATGTTGAGAAAGAGGGACAAATTCTCTCCATGTCATTCTCTGACTCTATAGAGTCGCTGCGCGTCGAACTCTAAGGCTAGTCGGGCCTCTCATTGCTCAGCTTCGTCGCTAGGTATCTTCCTTTTTTTGTCCTAGTCCTTGAAAGTCTGCTATGGCTAGGCCCGCAGCAACGCTGGTGAAAGGATCGTGCTCGATGACCTTGCCTGGGAACTGGGCTTCTAGTATTCGCTTAACGGCAGGTATGAGTGAAGACCCCCCAGTTCTTATGACTAGGTCTATATCGTTACTGCGCAAATCTACGCTATCCAATAGATCAGATATCGACTGACTGAAACGATCGAGCAGATCGGCGATCATCACTTCGAACTGATCGCGGCTCACGTCAAACTCGATATCGAGTTCGGGTATGTCCAGTTTTGCGGTTTCTTTGTCGGAAAGCTCGGCCTTTAAATCTTTGATGCATTGGAATACAAGGTAGCTGTAGTTGCTCTTGATCATATCGTATAGGCGCTGGAATTTTATTGAAGCCTCGTCCTTCTCATTGATTCTCTGCATTAGCGGCGTCGTAAACTTGTTCTGATTGAGCATGTAGCTGATGGCCCAGTTCAGAAGCAGATCCTCATATTCCTCAAACGGAAACAGGGTTTCTATTTCGCGATCTTCTCCGGCACGTTTCCAGCGTTCACCCTTGCCGAGAAGGGGAAATAACAATTTCTTGAACAACACCTGATCGATATGGTCGCCACCCAATCCTATTCCATGTGTCGCCACGACTTCAAAGTTGGATTGCTCGCGACGAATCAAGCAGAGGTCGAGCGTGCCGCCGCCGAAATCCACAGCTAATAAGATCTGTGATTGTGCGGGCTGTTCCTGATTTGTGTGCAGGTAACTCAGGGCAGCTGCTATGGGTTCGGGGTAATAGGATTGCTGGACAAACTCTGCGTATCCATAGGCTTCGGATAGCATGTCTAGTGCCGCATGATTTCGATTGTCGGCGCTGCCCTCGAAATTCACAGGATGGCCAATACAGGCATGGTTAGTTGGGACACGGTCGGCGAACTGCTTAGACACCAATAAGTCTATGCTTTTTCTGACCCTTAGAAGCAGTGGAGTGATTAGAGCTACTAATCGAAAGGCTCTTTCGAAAACCATAAGACGTGGGGCATCTGCACTGCCTAACAGTCGTTTAATGCCTCTAAAGAGCCGTCCCTGTTGACCGCCGTCTACAAAAGACTGACCGTATAGAGTCTGGGTATTGGCTTCTTCAGGCAGGCCCTTATCACCGGTTTGGCCGGTAGTGGTTCTGGCTTCGCCAAGAATTTCGGCGCTAAGCTCGACTTTCCGACCTGTATTGCTCTGGATGTAGTTGTTGATCGCAGCCTGGCCGGTGCTGATCTGGAAGTCTCTATCTATATAAGTGGCCGATGGCATGATAGCCGAAAGCTGTTCTAGTTGAACGAGGTGCACCCTGCTGCCATCGAAGATCGCAGCCGCGCTATTGCTGGTGCCGTAATCAATACCGATGCCAACGATGTGTTGAGAATGCGATTGCGAGCTTTCTTTGTTGTATGAAAAAGAATTCTGGTTAGGAACATCGAAGCCGGGGAGTGAATTTTGATGATTTGGCACTAGCTGGGCAGACCTGTTGATTTTTCTGAACGATTAGACAAAAACTTTGCATCGAATCCGTGATTGGGTGCAATTGCAATGTTGCTGCGCATTTGCATTAATAGAGCTGCGTGAAAAGTCGCGTATTAGATCACATTCTGGCTATTGGTCGCCAGTGAATATTTCCCTGAGGGACGACTGCGGACGCCGGAAATTGGGGCTGAGACGGACTCTTCTGGACGTTTGTCCTACCTACTTAGAGGCGAGGAGCTTGACCAAAAGCAAGGTCCGAATGAGAGTTGAATCTTATCGGAACTTACCCTATGCTGCCTCGGTTAGATAGGTATAACAAAGGCAATATCGCAGTTTTAGGAGTATTCATGACCGTAGTTAGTTGGCGCAGCCTTGGCAGGAATCTTAGCTGTGCCTCAATTCGACTTGTTCTGTGTTTCGTGCTCGTTCCCGTCCCGTCCGCTATGGCTGGAACCATAGTCCGTATTAGCACCGGTATCGGCGATTATTCCATAGAATTGCTGGATGACGAGGCTCCAATCACAGTCCAGAATTTCCTCAATTACGTTAATCGTAACGACTATAACGGTACTTATATCCATCGCGCCGTCGATAATTTTGTAGTGCAGGGAGGCGGGTACCGTTTTCGCCCGTTCGAAGGCCCTATCGATGTGCCCTCCGATGACCCGATTCAGAATGAATTCAATGTATCTAATACCCGCGGCACGGTGGCGATGGCTAAAGTCGATGGTGATCCAAACAGTGCCACAAATCAGTGGTTTGTGAATCTGGTGGACAATAGCGCGTCACTGGATGACAGTAATGGCGGATTCACAGTCTTTGGCGTCGTATTGGGTGATGGCATGATTACCGTGGACGCTATCGATGCCTTACCTTTTGCCTCGCTAGGAGTGAAAGCCTCCGAGGCGCCCTACATAACTCCTGTATATAATGACCCGAAAGACTTTCTCTATATTAATGCTGAAGTCATGCAGCGCTTTAGTGCTGCACCCCATGTGCTCGAGTCGGCGACTGGGCTGTTAATAACCTCGGTAAGTATCGACTCGGGTGCCGATTTGATTAGCATGAATTTTAATGCAGTGAGCTCCTCGCCAAATGTGGTAATTCGCGCAAACGCGGAGAGTGTCATTCCGCGCAAAGAGAGCTTCGATGGCATAGCCGAATACTCGACCATAGACGGGCGCCTTAGAATTCCCGCGTTGGAAGTAAATTTAAATGGCGCGGTGAGCATAGTTAATAACGTGGTTTTCGTTCTTACTGACCAGGCAACCGGTAGCTTTACACTGGAATCGTTTGATCAGTAATTTGGAGAGGTAGGGGAAATAGTGTCAGCGGCGCGCGGGGAGTTTTCATCCAGGTTCGGCTTTCTCATGGCCGCTTCGGGTTCGGCAGTTGGCCTCGGCAATATCTGGGGCTTTCCCACAAATACTGCTTCTAATGGCGGTGCCGCATTTCTGTTTACCTACCTTATTCTTGCCTTTGCTTTGGGCTACCCGGCTCTTATGGCTGAGCTCATTATCGGCAGACATACGCGTTCCAATGCTGTGGCCGCGCTCAATAGCATTTCCACCGGCAGGAAGAGTCAGATTCTTGCCCTCGGTATCGGTCTCGTTGGTATCGTGACGGTCAGCCTGATACTTAGCTTCTATGCCATAGTCAGTGGCTGGATGGTGGCTTTCTTTTTAGATCCCATTGCCAGAATTCTCGGTCTGACGGGTTTCTCCGAGTGGCTGACTACTGATACGGAGATTCGCAATGCAATCTTCGTCGTTATATTCATGGCGTTCACTGTTTTCATTATTACTGCCGGCGTGAAGGATGGTATAGAGAAATGGGCCACCAGGCTGATGCCATCGCTGATCGGAATATTAGTACTCCTGATTTTGTATGTGTTTACCCTTCCAGGTGCAATGGATGGTTTGCGTGCCTATTTAGTGCCGGATTTTTCACGAGTTACCGATCCTCAGTTGTTGATCAATGCCATGGGGCAGGCTTTCTTCTCCCTCTCTCTTGGCGTCGGGACTATGCTGGTCTATGGATCCTACATCAGCAAGGATGAGAATCTTCCCGTAGTGGGCAGTCTGGTGGCCTTATTAGATGTTGGAATTGCGGTTCTGGCGGGTTTGCTGATATTGCCGGCGATGTACGTAGCGTTAGCTAGCGGTGTGGAAATTTTCGATGACACGGGCGGCCTAATTGCGGGCCCTGGTTTGATCGTTTCGGTTCTCCCGGCACTTTTTAATAACATGGGTGCAATAGGTATTCTAGTAGCGCTAGCGTTCTTCGCATTGATGACAATAGCGTCACTCACCTCGTCGATTTCCATGCTTGAAGTGCCGGTAGCTTATAGTGTTGAGAATAGGGGTATGCCCAGGCCGAAGGCGGCAATCATTATCGGTATTATTATCACGCTTGCCTCTCTGCTTATCGTTTTTAATTTCGATCCTCTTTTCGACTGGGTGGTGAACTTCACCACGGAGAGAAGTCAGCCACTATTAAGTCTATTCATCTGTTTTTTTGTGGCCTGGATCTGGCGTCGTAACGAGATCCTTGATGAGATTCGTCATGGCAGCCCAGGGGCAGAGCATGGGCTCTTCTGGAAGATCTGGCCCTTCTACGTTAAGTTCATTTGCCCCATCGCGATCCTCGCAGTTTATTTCCAGTAGAGTTTCTTTTAGAACATCCAGTATGCTAACGTAGATTAAAAAAGAGCTGCAGGCGGCGCCCTGCTCGGAGAACTGCCATGACGAATGTCCCCGCAAAATCGATACGCTCGCTTCCATTAGATACGCCTAGTAGGCGACAATTTCTGCGCGCGCTTTCTGTGCTTCCTCTAGGAACGGGCATTGGCCTGTTGCCTCTAGCCTCGCAGGCGGCGGATAGCTCTGTAGCGAATAATGTGAAAGCGCTGACCTTTGATGTGTTCGGAACGGTCGTCGATTGGTATGGCTCCATTATTCGGGAAGGTCAATTACTAGCGGCGAAGAAAGGCTACGATGTCGACTGGGCAGCATTTACGCTGAGTTGGCGTGCAGGCTACGGCCCTGCCATGAATAAGGTTCGTTCTGGCGAGATGCCCTGGACCAAGATAGACGACCTTCATCGTATGATTCTAGATGAATTGGTTGAAGAGTACGGTCTTACCGGCATGAGTGAGCCAGAACTCGTGCATTTCAATGAAGCGTGGCATCGCCTCTCTCCATGGCCCGATACAGTCTCGGGGTTGAATAAGCTTAAGACCAAGTATGTGATTACAACACTCTCCAATGGCAATGTTTCTCTGCTGACGCATATGGCGAAAAATGGTGGCTTGCCTTGGGATGCGATTCTCTCTGCAGAACTGTCCGGGCACTATAAGCCCGATCCCGAAGCTTATCTCAAGGCTGCTGATTTGCTCAGCTTGAAGCCAGAGCAGGTAATGATGGTGGCAGCACATCCTGGCGATCTGCGAGCGGCAGCTCGTACTGGCCTGAAGACAGCCTATGTTATCCGCCCACTAGAGCGAGGCCCTGGGCGGCCGGTAAACAGAAATCCGGATGGTGAGTTCGACTATACGGCCGAGGACTTCAACGACCTAGCGCGACAGCTGGGGGCCTGAGTTGGCGGATATCGAGCTCAATAGTACCGTTAAGATTGATATAGTGGCGAAAATTCAGAAATATTTTCAAGATGAACTGCATCAGGAACTAGGCAGCTTCGACGCGGAATTTCTGATAGATTTTTTCTCGAAGGAAGTGGGGGGATATTACTACAATCAGGGCTTGGCAGATGCCTTGCAAAGCTTTGAAGTGAAGATGGAAGATGTGACTGATGCGGTCTATCAATTGGAGAAGAAGACTGACTAGGCAGGGTGTCAGGGTCAGTAAGTTATTCCTTAACAGCGCGTAGCGGTAATCGAATAATGAACCGGCTGCCTGCATCGCGCTGTGACTCAAAAGTAATCTCTCCACCTAGCTTTTCTATCATGCGCTTCACTATGACCATGCCTAAGCCCGACCCCTGCTGATCTTTCTCCAGATTGCTTTCCTCGCGTGAAAACACTCGAAACAGTACTTTTTGAAACTCTTCGCTCATGCCGCGACCGGTATCTTCGATCGAAATCTCGATGCCTAGCCTACGCTGAAAATACACGGCCTTGTAGGCGAGGAGTATGCTGCCTTTCTCTGTGTGTTTAATTGCATTAGTAATGATGTTTATCAGAATGTGCTGCAGCCGCGATTTGTCTGTCTGTACTAACAGGTTCGCAGACGCGAATTCTGACCTTAGTTCTAATCCTTTTTCCATAACAGGTGGCGACATCAGGTTTTTTATTTCACCAAGGAAATTTGTCATTTCAACTAATTCGAATTCCGGTTCGAAGCTATCGGATTCCAGTTCTGCCATCTCCAGTAAATCGTTTATCAGATTGTGTAAGCGATCGCTCTGTTTTATGACGGTCGTCACGTGTCTTTTTGCAGGCTCGTCTAATTTGTCCGACTGCGAGGCCATTAATCGCTTCGAGTTTGCAAGTATGAGATGTACAGGCGTTAAGAACTCTCTGGAGACATTCTTGAGGAAGTCAGCCTTAGCCTTGGTGTCCATGCGAGCCTCGATGAGTTCACCACTCTTCGAGCGAACAAATTCAGCCATGAACATTAAAAGAAATAGTCCAGCCGTGATCACCAGAGCCTGACCTACGATTGGGGAAGAGGCGAATCTTTCCACGAGTTTAAATTTATAGATCAACTCGAGCTTTAGGCGAGAATAATCAGTGACCAGTAAGTTACGAGATATATGGCGGCTTTGGAATCCTGAGCGGCAGTAATTGAAGCCATGATTAATACCGTAATCGCGACCAATAGAGCTATAACCATAATAGGTACTACATTGTCGCTGTTCATCTGATGGAAGGGAATTATTATGTAGTCCAGGCCTAGGGAGATCATTCCGTAGATGAGAAACCGTAGCACTATGTTCGCCGAGCTGCGATATCTATTCTCGAAATGCAGCGAACGGCCGATCAGGCACAGGCTGGCAATTAACGCTGTTGCGGATACCAAAGAGATACGGGTGTTGGCGTCTATACTCCCGGGCCAGAACCAAATTCTGCCAAGGCCAGTTTGGGTAAGCAGGAAGATGGTGGTACCGCGAAAGAAAAAGGTTACGCCGAGGAATAGAGTGTCTCGCTTATAGGCAAAAAGGACCACTGAGATGCCGAAACAGAAAAGGAAAATCATCAGCAATGCGCCGTCAAAAACCAGTACCGATTGCTGGCTTTCTGCTAGAAGCGAAGCGGTAGTAAGCGTTAGCGGTATCTCCACGCCAACAGACGATGTTGCGCGAAGGATGATCTTTGTGCATCGGCCCTGCGCAGTGATCTCGAAAGGAATCACGGGTATTCGGTAGGGATAGTCTAGCTGCGACAGGGGAATGGTATCGCCCGTCACCGAGGTACGAACTACCTCGTCACCGTTAACAAAATAAAACTCAATACGGTCTACGGTTGGGGTGTCCGGCGAAAGCACCAAGTCCTCGTCCATCATATTCTCGCCGCTAATCACTATGCTGAACCAATGCGCAGATTTGCTCAGGCCCATCATAGGGATGAATTGCGTGGAGCGTTGTCATTAAATCGATTCAGATGTCATCTGCTCAGTAGTGAACGCGCGCTCCGGGTCTTCAAAGCTGTCGAGGTAAGGGCCCAGATTTACCGTTAGTTGATTCTGCGTAATATTCAGCTCGGCAGCCCAGGCGTCTGTGCAGGGCCGTAACATTGCAACTGTAAGGAGGAGGCCGGTCTTCGAAGTGTGAATCGATTTGAGAGTCTTGGGCTGGGAATTTAAAAAATTGACTCTGTATTTCTTTAAGCGTCTACGCGCATATTTGCGAATTAGTATATGATAACCGAGCAGCCGATAGGGGTAAGATCAGGCTGTTATGGGCAAATTTCAACAATTGTTGACTGAAATTTAGATCTAGGTGACGTTTTTACTCTATTAATTCAATTACCCTGAAATCTGAGGGAGTATGTATGGTTACGCAATCGAGCTTTGGGAAATGTTTTACGCTAATGATTACTCTATCAGTGCAATCTGCCTGCTCAGATCCGGGGGATAGTTACCCCGTTGCAGATTTGGATAGCTCAAACAATCAATCCATCGCCAATGCCGATCAGTCTGCTATCAATCCTTTTTTTCAGGAAAGTCAGCTCTACCTAAACTATCCGCCTTTCGATCTGATAGAGAACAGCGACTATCTGCCTGCCTTTGAGCAAGGAATGGTCGAGCAGCTGGAGGAGCTCGATGCGATCGTAAATCAAGTAAATGAGCCTACCTTTGAAAATACTATCTTACCTATGGAGGTAAGTGGCCAATTGTTGAGTAGGGTATCGAGAGTTTTTTTCAGTCTTGCTGGCGCTCATACGAACGACGCAATTCGCGAATTGGAGCAAGAACTGGCTCCGCGCTTAGCTGCTCACAACGACAAGATACTTCTCAATCCAGCTCTCTATGAGCGCATAAGCTTTCTCCACGAGCGGCGAGGGCAGCTGCAATTGGACGCTCAGTCCTTGCGATTGTTGGAGCAATACGATGTCGACTATGTGAGAGCGGGTGCGGGGCTCACAGTTGATCAGCAGGAGCAGATGAGAAGCTTAAATAGCCAAATAGCTGTGTTGCAAACCGAATACAGACAAAATGTGTTAAGTGAGGTAAACGAGCTAGCGATAGTAGTTGATTCGCGCGAAGAACTTACGGGGATGAGTGAGGCTCTCATAGCTGCGGCAGAGAACGAGGCAGAAGCACGCGAACTTCCGGGTAAGTTTGTTATTCCTCTATTAAATACCAGCGGTCAACCTAGTCTTGCTAGTTTACAAAATAGAGCTCTGCGAGAGCGTATTTATTCGACGTCTCTATCTCGCGGAAGTCGAGGCGGGCCCTATGAAAATACACAGATTCTATCCGACGTGCTTCGCCTTCGTGCCGAAAGAGCGCAACTTTTAGGATATTCCAATCACGCAGCATTCGTTCTTGATGATGCTACAGCGGGTACGGTTGAAGCCGTGAATCAGCGGTTGGTTGAACTCGCTCCACCAGCAGTGGCGAATGCTCAGGCGGAGGCCGCTGACCTCCAGCAGATGATAGAGGATGATGGGCTTGATTTTGAGCTTAGAGCTTGGGACTGGTCGTTCTATACAGAGAGGCTGCGTACCGCGAGATACCAATTCGATGAGAGTCAGTTGCAGCCCTATTTTGAGATCGACAATGTCTTGCAGCGAGGAGTATTTTTTGCTGCAGAGAAACTCTTCGGAATTACATTTCAGGAGCGATTTGACCTGCCGGTTTACCAAGAAGATGTGCGCGTATTTGAAGTCTTTGATATAGGTGGTCAGACTCTAGCGCTGTTCTTGATGGATCCCTACGCGCGACCAACGAAGCGGGGGGGTGCCTGGATGAACTCGTACATCTCTCAGAGTGCCGTTATGGACACAACCCCCATCGTAGCTAATCATCTGAATATTACAGAGCCTCAGTCCGGTGATCCCACACTTCTTACTTTTGATGAAGTTACCACGATGTTTCACGAGTTCGGTCATGCCTTGCATGGTATGTTTTCAGACGTTGAATATCCTTACTTTTCGGGGACTCGAGTGCCAAGAGATTTCGTGGAATATCCTTCTCAGGTGAACGAAATGTGGGCCACGTGGCCCGAGGTGCTAGAGAATTATGCGATTCACTTCGAAACTGGCGAGCAGATGCCACGAGAATTGCTAGACAAGGTGATCGCGACGGAAAAGTTTAATCAGGGCTTCGCTACTACGGAGTATCTTGCCGCATCCATTTTAGATCAGGCGCTACACCAACTTACCCCTGAGGAAATTCCCTCGGCGGATGGGATGGTTGATTTTGAGTATCGGGCGCTGGAGAACGCGGGCATTGCTTTAGAGTCGGTGCGACCAAGATATCGGAGTACGTATTTCTCACATATTATGGGCGGCTATTCTGCGGGCTACTACTCCTATATCTGGAGTGAGGTTCTAGACGCAGACACCGTTGAATGGTTTAAAGGCAATGGCGGCCTACTACGAGAAAATGGCGACCATTTTAGAGAGACATTGCTTTCGCGAGGCGGAAGTGAAGAGGCGATGGCCTTATTTAGAAATTTTCGAGGGCGTGATGCCGAGATCGCTCCCTTGTTAGAGCGCAGGGGATTAAACTAAAAAAGCTTTTTTGCTGCAATTTTTTGGGCTGCAAGAAGTTCAACGCCACTCAATCGCAGGAGCAGCTGGCTGAGCTCGTCCCAGGTGTTTGCCTGGAACATTCCCTTGATGCTCTGGTCGATAATGCGGCTATGGTCCAGGAGTTCCCAGACGGTTTGTGTGTCTAGTCTCGCCAATGCGGCGGCAACAGGCTGCTTGCGATTAGACCATACTCGCGCGGACTGAATGATTGCGTTTACACCCTGGCCCTGCTGCTTCTTCTCCAACATGGGTAGAAGCGATCTCAACTCATGGAAGATTGCGGAGAGGATAATCAGCGGGAAGAGCCCTTCATTCTTCAAGCCTGCCAGCATCTTCTGGGTGCGGGCAATGTCGCCGAGCAGTGCTGAATCAACCAACTGATAGACGCTGTAGCGCGAGCTATCGGCTATCACCTGCAGTACTGTTTTCGCATCCAGATGAATAGTCTCGTTGCGCTCTTCTCCTGCCAGCAGTTTTAGTTTCTCAATCTCCTGCATGGCCGCGAGCAGGTTCCCCTCAACTTTGTCGACAAGAAGGTGTAGGGCGTCGGTGTCCGCTCGAATGCCATCTCTTAACAGCCTCTGCACCAGCCAGGTGGCCAAATTGTCTCTATTGATTGGCCAGATTTGTACAACGGCACCATGTCTTTCGATCTCGGTGAACCAATTGGTCTTCAGTGTTTGAGCACCCAGCTTCGGCCCGCTAATCAAGATGACGAAGTCAGGATTTAGATCGCTTAGATAGTGCCGAAGCGCCTTCTTGCCGGGGTCATCTAACTTGGCTGTTGAGAGTCGTAACTCGATGATTTTTTTGTCAGAGAATAGTGAGAGGTTGCCAGTGGATTGTGAAAAGAGGCTCCAGTCGAAACTCTTGTCGACATTGAACACTTCTCTCTCCGCGAACCCTTTCTCTTTGTAGTGTTTGCGAATCGCGTCGGCGGCCTCCTGCATAAGCAGGGGTTCATCGCCAGTCAACCAGTACAATGGCAGTTCGTCATTGTTGAGAGTTCGAGAAAGCTGTTCTGGTTTGATTTTCATTTAGGCTTGAATGTCTATAGGGGGCCGGTGGCGGCGAGTCGTCTCATCATTTGATTGATTAATTCGCGGCGCATCTCCGTGGAGATGATCTCAGCCTCTTCTTGATTGCCACTGATATTTTCGACATCTTGAAAGTAGGTTCTTTCAACGAATAGGGTCTCTGGAGCTATGAGTACCCGTTCACCCAAGGTGAGGCCTATGTCGATCGAGAGCCGCAACTCTATCTGAGCTGCTCTAGCCCGAGGGTTGATAGTGACAGGTCTGGATACAAGCTGCTCGCTGGCAATTCCCAGCATGGGCGTCTCGCTATCTGCCGCGTCTATAGTCACAGGGATAAGATTGACATCGGCACCCTCAAGACTGCGGCGCAATAAGCGAGTTAGCTCACTAGTGGGTTGCTCACTAAAGAATTGAAGACTGCTGAAGTTGGCTGAGAGAGTATCGCTTCCACGCAGGTTGAATCCGCAACTGCTGACGCTCAGCAATAGGGCGAACAAACTGAGAGATCTCAAAAATGTCATGGCTTTCCCATTGTTTAGTTGACGACTATATTAACCAGGCGGCCAGGGACGACAATAACTTTTCTGATGGTGCCATCTGCGGTGAAACGTTTTACCGCTTCATTGCCCAGAGCCAGTTTTTCGAGTTCGTCCTTACCGATGTCCTTCGCCACTTCTACCGTGTCGCGCAGCTTGCCATTGACCTGAAGTACTACAGTTATCGAAGTTTCAGTAAGTGCCGATTGGTCTACTTGGGGCCATGAGGCATTCATTACTGCTTCGTCATGACCTAAGTGTATCCAAAGGGCATGGCAAAAGTGCGGCACTATTGGAGCGAGCATCAAAATAGCAGTCTCCAATGCCTCTTGTATGGCCAGCCGATCGTTATTGTCGTTGTGAGTATCGGCAAAACGGGTAACGGTATTCAGTAGTTCCATGGTGGCAGCTATTGCTGTATTAAAAGTGTGTCGCCGGCCATAGTCATCGCTAACCTTCTCCAGAGTCTGATGAGTTTTGCGGCGCAGTTGAGCCTGGTCGACACTAAGCTCTATCGAGCCGAAGTCTTGCAACGCGACGGCTTCATGTCTGGCGACGATCTTCCAGAGTCTCTTCAGGAACCGATAACTTCCTTCAACTCCACTATCGGACCATTCTAGTGACTGGTCCGGAGGCGATGCAAACATGGTAAACATGCGAACCGTATCTGCTCCGTACTTCTGGATCAGTGATAGAGGATCGACGGTGTTGCCCTTCGACTTGGACATCTTGCTACCGTCTTTTAGAACCATTCCTTGAGTAAGTAGGTGGGTGAACGGTTCGTCCGAGCTTACCAGTCCTTCATTGCGCATGAGTTTGTGAAAGAAGCGTGCATAGAGCAAATGCAGTATCGCGTGTTCGATACCACCAATGTATTGATCTACAGGAAGCCAGTAGTCAGCTCTCTCGTCCAGCATGCTATTGGTTTGGTCTCGCGAGGCATAGCGTGCGTAATACCATGAAGACTCCATGAAGGTGTCAAAAGTGTCAGTCTCACGTTTTGCCTTGGCGTTGCATTTGGGGCAGTCGACCTCATAAAAATCCTTGAGCTTACCTAGAGGCGAGCCGCTAGCATCAATTTCTACGTCGGTAGGCAGTAACACGGGTAGGTCTTCATCGGGTACTGCAACAGAACCGCAATTGTCACAATTTATTATGGGAATCGGCGCGCCCCAGTAGCGTTGTCTGGAAACGCCCCAGTCACGAAGGCGGAAATTGATCTTCTTCTGACCCTGGTCACGCTCGCGCAGGTGCTTCTCGATGGCGGTGAAGGCTTCGATAAAATCGAGCCCATCAAAGTCGCCAGAATTGATGAGTTTGCCCTTGGCGACAAAGGCTTCTTTTTCTAAGTCACAGCTTTCGTCAGGGCTGGCAGGTTGAACGACCTGTTTGATAGGCAGCTGGTATTTTTTAGCGAACTCCCAGTCTCTCTGGTCGTGGGCAGGTACCGCCATCACCGCACCCGAGCCATAGCTCATTAGTACAAAATTAGCGAGATAGATGGGCAGTGTTTCACCGCTGATGGGGTGGATCGCCTTTAGACCTGTATCTATGCCGGTCTTCTCCATCGTAGCCATATCCGCTTCGGCTACTTTCGTGTTGCTCTGCTGTTCTATGTACTTCGCGACGTTAGGGTTGGATAGGGCGGCCTTGCTCGCCAGCGGGTGCTGAACGGCGAGTGCAACATAGGTAACGCCCATCAGTGTATCTGGTCTCGTAGTATAGACACTCAGCTGCTTCAGATCGGCGTCATTCTCGCCGGCGACTTCAAAATTTAGTTCGACACCTTCCGAGCGCCCGATCCAGTTAGCCTGCATGGTGCGGACTTTTTCTGGCCAGCCATCCATGCCATCCAGGTCATCTAGCAGTTCCTGAGCAAAGTCGGTTATTTTGATGAACCACTGTGGGATCTCGCGACGTTCGACGAGGGCACCAGAGCGCCAGCCGCGACCATCGACTACCTGCTCATTGGCCAGAACGGTCTGGTCCACCGGGTCCCAATTGACCTCTGATGATTTCTTATAGACTAGCCCCTTTGCGAAAAGGCGGGTGAAGAACCATTGCTCCCAACGGTAATAGTCGGGATGGCAGGTAGCGATTTCTCTGCTCCAATCGTAGGCATAGCCCAGTCTCTGCAGCTGCTCGCGCATGTAGTCGATATTGCCATAGGTCCACTTCGCCGGAGGCACTTCATTCTGTATGGCTGCATTTTCAGCTGGCAGTCCGAAAGCGTCCCAGCCCATGGGCTGCAGTACGTTTTTCCCCAGCATGCGTTGGTAGCGGGAGATGGCGTCGCCAATGGAGTAGTTACGCACATGACCCATATGCAGGTGACCGCTAGGATAGGGAAACATTGAGAGGCAATAAAACTTATCGCGAGAGTAATCTTCGCTTACTTTAAAGCTTTCGTGTTCTTGCCAATAGGACTGTGCTTCGGCTTCAACTGCCTGCGGGGGATATTGTGGGTCGATGCTGCTCATCTGATCTCTAACTATGTGAATTAACTGGATTTATTTAAGGTGTCGCGAGGTCTGCAAGCATACCGCAGACCGCTGCTAACAGGTAGTGGCGAGGGCTAAAAAACTCTATAGAAATACTTATCCTAGGTCTGACGTTGTGGTCGAAGTGACCTTGATTAGCTTTATCTGGCGGCTATCGGCATTCAAGATTGTGACTAGAAATGGACCTATTCTGATTGTCTCGCCGCGCTCGGGAATATGTCCGAACTGCTGCAGTATTAGTCCTCCTACCGTGGTGAATTCCTGATCACTAAAGTCTGTAGAAAAGTATTCATTGAATTCGTCGACTGGAGTCAGAGCCTTGACGATATGGTTCTGCTCATCGAATTTCTTAATGTAGCTGTCGTCGTCTACATCGTATTCGTCTTCTATCTCGCCGACAATTTGTTCTAGCACGTCTTCGATCGTGACTGCACCGCAGACGCTTCCGTATTCATCGATCACAATTGCCATATGCTGGCGCGTCTCGCGAAACTCTTTAAGCAAGACGTTGAGGCGCTTACTTTCAGGCACGAAGGTAGCCGGGCGGATTACATCTTTAATCTTGAATTTGTCGGCTGCGGTATTGAGTGCCAATGGCAACAGGTCCTTGGCCAGAAGTATGCCTATGACATTGTCTACATTGTCCCCGATAACCGGAAATCTGGAGTGCGAGGCCTTGATGATGAGTTCTATGATGTCATTTGCAGCGAGAACCGCAGGAACCGTGACCACCTGTGATCTTGGGATCATGATATCGCGCACCTGCATGCTGGAGACCTGAAGTGCGCCCTCGATGATGCTGAGCGCATCGGCATCGAGCACTTGATCCTGCTCTGCATTTCGAATTAGTTCGAGAAGGCTTTTTGTGTCGGTGGGCTCGTCTGAAAAGACTTGCGCAATTTTATCGATCCAAGACCTGGGCCGAGGATCGATACTAGATTGGTCGTCAGGCATTCTCTACGTTCTCTTTTTCTGAGTTGGGCTGGTTTAGGATTGCCAATGAAACCAGTAACCTGTGCTGTCTCTTGGTGATCACACTAACAAATAAGGGTTGGAGATTCCAAGCCTTTCCAGTGTATTAATTTCTAGCTTTTCCATTTCAGTCGCATTCGTATCGTCGTCGTGCTGATAGCCCAATAGATGGAATAAGCCATGAACGGTCAGGTGCATCCAGTGCGCCAGGAGTTCCTTGCTCTGTGCCTTGGCTTCCAGCTCGACAATGGCTGCGCATATAACGATATCGCCCAATGGGAAAGTCTCCACTTGATCGCGTAGCTGGACAGGAAAGTCGGCGGGGAAGGACAGAACGTTGGTTGGCTTGTCATTGCCTCGGTAATCATTATTGAGCGCCCGCGAGGCGGCAGAGTCTATGAAGCTGACGCTGATACTGCATTGTTCTCCATGGCCTGCAGCCTCGAGGCCGCAATTGAGCCACTGCTCGCATTGTTGCTGGCTTGGTACCCAGTGCTGCCCGCAGTCGTTGCTGATATCAACTGTCACGTTCATTGATCTTGTGCGGAATCCTTGCTGTTAAGCGTGGAAACAGAGCTGCGATCGAACTCGTCGTAGGCCTCGACGATTTTCTGCACGAGGCGATGACGCACTACGTCTTTTGCTTCGAAGTAAGTAAATCCTATTCCATTGATTCCAGCTAACACCTTACTCACATGGATTAAACCGGAACGGGTTCCCTTTGGTAAATCTATCTGAGTAACATCGCCGGTTATCACCGCGGTAGAGCCAAAGCCGATACGTGTAAGGAACATCTTCATTTGTGAGCTCGTAGTGTTCTGGCTCTCATCCAAAATGATAAAGGAGTTGTTTAGGGTTCGTCCGCGCATATAGGCTAGTGGAGCGACTTCGATTACGTTCTTTTCTATGAGCCTGGCTACCTTTTCGAAACCGAGCATTTCATAGAGTGCATCATATAGAGGGCGCAGATAGGGGTCGATTTTCTGCGCCAGATCGCCGGGGAGAAAGCCAAGCTTTTCACCCGCTTCCACGGCCGGCCTGACCAGTAATACTCGGTTAACTTCCTCTTTGAGAAGTGCTTCGACCGCACAGGCGACGGCGAGGTAAGTCTTGCCGGTGCCGGCAGGCCCTATGCCAAAATTGATATCATGCTGGTGAATGCTGCGCACATATTCACTTTGGTGTTTGCCCCTAGGCTTAACCGAGGATTTCGGAGTCTTTATAAAAAGTTGCTCTACTTCGCCATCGTTGCCGTCGGCTTCTGAGGGCATGGTTTCCTGCAGCGCTAGATGAACCATGCTCGGGTTCAACAAATTGCCATGGGCAGTATCCTGGTAAAGAGACTCAAGAATATGGCCTCCATCGGCAATCGCCGACTCGCTTCCCGATAGCTGGAATACATTGCCGCGCTGTTGAATATTGAGCGTAAGGAAGCTTTCTATTTGGTGTATGTGTTCATTCAGGCGCCCGCAAAGATTGGAGAGTCGCTGCGCATTGTCTGGAATCAGGGTCAAACTGAGGGTGTGATTTGTCATGCAGTTGGAAAAAGACCTCTAAGTAGCAAGTTGAGAGTATTCAGTATAGCAAGCACTCGCTCTATCTCAAGCGGCTAAATGCTGCCGAGTAGAGAGTTTGGTAGTGCGTCAGATATCCGGCAGCTAACGAAGTTGCCGATCAGTGAATGATCGTCACTCTTGAAATTTACTACTCTGTTGTTTTCGGTACGCCCCTGAAGGTCTCCGGCATGTTTTTTAGACTTGCCAGTTACCAGGATGCGTTGATCTGTCCCTACCATGGCGGCACTGATCGCATTGGCGTGACTGACTATCTGAGATTGCAGTGTGGCTAGTCGGTGTTTCTTCTCCTGAGCAGGGACGAGGTCGACTAGATCGGCCGCCGGAGTGCCGGGTCTGGCGCTATAGATGAAGCTGAACGAGGTATCAAAACCTATTTCGATAATAAGCTTCATGGTGTCTTCGAAATCTGCGTTTGACTCCCCTGGAAACCCCACTATGAAATCGGAAGAGAGGCTGATGTTTGGCCTGATAGCCCGAATCTTTCTAATTATGGATTTGTACTCCAGTGCCGTATGGCCGCGTTTCATGGCCGCCAGAATTCTGTCAGAACCACTCTGAACGGGAAGATGCAGATGATCGACCAGCTCGGGAATCTGAGAGTAGACATTAATTAGAGAACTCGAAAACTCGATAGGATGTGACGTGGTGAAGCGAATGCGGTCTATGCCTTCGATACTAGAGATATACTGAATAAGCGTGGCCAGGTCGACAATCTCGCCCTCGTGGCTTAGGCCCCTATAGGCATTTACATTCTGTCCCAGGAGATTGATCTCGCGTACGCCCTGATCGGCGAGATGTACAGCTTCCGCTAAGACATCATCTAATGGTCGGCTAACCTCTTCACCTCTGGTGTAGGGCACTACACAGAAGCTACAGTACTTGCTACAACCTTCCATGATCGTTAGGAATGCCTGGCAGGAGCTCGCGTCAGGTTGTGGAAGGTGGTCGAACTTTTCAATCTCAGGAAAGCTGATGTCTACTACTGGTTGGCCATTGCCGCTGGCATCGAGCATTTCAGGCAGCTTGTGCAGGGTTTGGGGACCGAAGACCACGTCGACATAAGGTGCTCGTTTGCCAATAGCTGCGCCTTCCTGACTTGCCACGCAGCCACCGACGGCGATCTTCATGCCGGGCTTGGCTTCCTTCAGGCTGCGCCAGCGGCCCAATTGGTGAAACACTTTCTCCTGTGCCTTCTCGCGAATAGAGCAGGTATTGAGCAGCAACAGGTCAGCATCCGCGGGATCATCGACAAGTTCTGCATGCTGTGATTCTTTGAGTAGGTCGAGCATGCGATCGGAATCGTACTCGTTCATCTGGCAGCCATGGGTCTTGATAAAGACTTTCTTGGTCTGGCTTGGAGAGCTTTTTGCTGTTTCCGGCTCGATGCTGTTCTGTTCAAATTTCACAGTAATTCCGTTTAGAAGGCTATTTTCAAAAGGGGGCGAATTATAACAGCAAAAATCAGCAGTACTTAACCACGATTTGACGCATAATGACTTGAAATTCACGGTTGCAGCCTGATATTAGCTCTACGCGTTCATACCCGCTGCAAAGCAAACACTGAACAGACAGTGGTGCAGCCCATCGAATACTATGTAGTTTTAGGATAAGAGATTGATATCAATGGGAAATTCTTCAGAAATCTACAAAATAACCTTCCTCAACAAGGGCAAGGTGTATGAAGTTTTTGTAAAACAGGTTTATCAGAGCGACCTGTATGGCTTCATCGAGATTGAGGATTATGTGTTCGATGAAAGATCACAATTGGTGGTAGATCCTTCAGAAGAGAAGCTTAAATCAGAATTTGCTGGCGTTAAGAGAAGCTTTATTCCCATTCAGGCAATAATTCGAATCGATGAAGTCGAGAAGACCGGCGTTAGCAAGATTTCCAGCGGTGATAATGTCTCTCCTTTTCCAGTTTCGATTGTGGGTGCTAAGGCCGACCGAAAAGATTCTTGATGTTAACTGGCCTACACCTGAGCTGTGCGGCTCGTCTGAAACACCCCCTAGTGGTATCCCAATAGATGGAGTCTTCTAGCCATCCCTATGCCGATTTATCTCCTGTCGCTGTATTGGAAGCTGTTGAGAGCCTTGGCTTTGAGACCGACGCGCGTATATTTCCCCTCAATAGTTATGAGAACCGGGTCTATCAGGTAGGCTTAATCGGCAAGCCCTCAATAATCGTAAAATTTTACAGGCCAGGGCGTTGGACAACTGCGCAGATACTCGAAGAGCATAGCTATACGCTTGAGCTAGTCGAGCTGGAAATTCCCGTGGTACCACCCATAGCGTTCGGCAGCGCGGGCACGCTTCTAGGCTACAAAAATTTCCAGTTTTCAGTTTTCGAACAGTTCCTAGGACGCCCTCCCGAGTTAGACAATTTGGACAACCTGCTAGTGATGGGGCGTTTTGTTGGTCGCATACATGCCGTTGGGGCACTGCGTGATTTCGAGCATCGAGTTGAGCTTACGGTGGAGCGTTTGGCAGTGCACAGCAGACAGTTCTTGCTGGAAAATAATTTCTTACCTAAAGACTTGCGGCCCGCCTATGAATCTCTATCTCAAGATTTGATCGATAAAATTCAGCAACGGTTTTCGGCTCATGGTGAGTTGCGCAAATTACGCATACACGGGGACTGTCACCCCGGAAACGTGTTGTGGAAAGACGAGACGCCAAATTTTGTAGATTTTGACGACACGGTAATGGGTCCAGGCATTCAGGATCTCTGGATGATGTTGTCAGGTGATCGTAATCAGCGACAGGCGCAGTTGCTGGAGCTGGTGGAAGGTTATAACGAGTTCTATGATTTCAGGGCGTCGGAGCTTGAGCTGATAGAGTCTTTGCGCACCTTGCGTCTGATGCACTATAGCGCCTGGCTTGCGCGCCGCTGGGAAGATCCAGCTTTTCCGATGAGCTTTCCCTGGTTCAATACCGAGCGCTATTGGGCGGAGCACATACTCGAGCTGAGAGAGCAGTTCTCTCTGCTAGATGAGCCAGCCTTACGCCTTATCTAGCTATTTGCATTTATTCCCGTCCCGCCAACAGTTTGTCTGCTGTCCATATAGACATGAGGCAGCCCGGAATCCAACAACCATTGTTTCGCGACGATCTCATCTTTGAGCATGGCGATGGTCGCAACCGAACCTGCAACCGTGCACAAGTTTGCAGCAACACTTACGGCTCTTAGTCCTGCGCAGGGCCAGCCTGTAAAGGGGTTCATTATATGGCTGTAGCGTTTGCCTTTATGCATGAAGAAGCGCTCGTAGTCGCCGCTGCTCGCGAGCCCTCCCTGCAAGAGATCTATTTTGGCCATGATGTCGCGTTCGCGGTCGGGGGCGATGATGCCTGTACTCCATGGTCTGTTGTCCGGCTGCGCTCCGATAACACTGAAATCGCCACCGAGGTTCACCAGGCCATTATTCACACCTAGATTGCGAGCCAACCGGGCAACTGAATCCGCCGCATATTCTTTTACGATTCCACCAAAATCTATCTGCATGTTTGGGGGTAGGCGCAGGCGTGAATCCGACCAGGAGATCTTGTGAAAGCCGAGCGTTGTTTGAGCGGCATCTATCTGCGCTTGGGTCGGTATCTGTGCATTCTTAAAATCCCAGATTTGGCTTAGAGTGGCTGCGGTAACATCGAATAGGCCGTCGCTTGTCTCATAGCAATTCTTTGCATGATCGAGCAGCGATTGTGTTTCACTATCTATCTCAATACCGTGTTTTCGACCTGCTGATCGATTTATCTCAGTTAGAAAACTATCGTTTCTGAAGCGAGAATATTTCTTTTCCAGACGAGCAACTTCCTCAGTCAATCGGCTCAATATTTTCTTCGCGTCGATGCGCGATTCTGCAAAGATTTGGATCTCACAGAAACTTCCCATAGCCTTGAACGAGGAACTTTTTAAAGAAAGGTGCATGGCCGAATAGTGAAGCGAATTAGTTTGTTAGAGGGGAGCGGCTGCGTAAAGGCGGCGCAGTGCCTAGAAACTAAAATCAACGCCAAGAGAGAGTCGATTATATTTAACAAGGGCGGTACTTGGCTGTGAAATATCATAGGCGGAATACTTATCGTTAGCTAAATAGCGTTCCGCTGTGAGTGTTGCCTTCCAAGAGCCCATGTCGGCAATAAGGCTAAAGCCACCACTAATAGCCCCGAACGCTGAGAGTCGGTAATCGCTAGACTGATATTCGCTTAGAGGATTCAGGAAATCGTCGACATTGGTGAAGAAGTCTGCGGCAGATTGGCTGTAGTAACGCAACTGGGGAACAATTTGAAACTGACGTCCTAGATTTTGGTGCCAGGAAACGTCGCTGGTGTGAGACTTAATGCCAAAATCATCATGGTAGAAACGGTAGTTAACGTGCAGTGCAGCATTCGCCGCTACAAAAAACCTTCTATAGGAATTGCTCCAGGCTATTTGTGTTTTGTCTTCGGGACGTACGTCTCTTAATTTATACGGGTCGCTTAGAAATCCCGATTGTTCGGTAAAGCTGAGGGCGGTTTGAAAGCTGGATACCTGGTTAATGATTTGCGTGAGAGACACAAAAACAGAACTGCTGCGTTTGTCTTCATCACGGACTCGATTGAAGAGTGCGGCATCTGTGGGAAAGATGTCGTCTGATGAGTAACTGAAGCCCCCGGCGAGTGTAGTTAGGTCGTCGTTATAGTGTCTCTCGCCGTTGAGGCCGAAATAGACGGCTCGGTAGTCGTTTTCTTCGGAATAACCGATGTTGCCTGCGAAGCTGCCATTGTCCAGATAGTAACGAGTTCCCACGCTGAGCTCCGAGCGGCTGTCGCTGATGCCGCTAGCACCGCTTAGATTCACCACGGGCTTTCCATCAAGGCCTACACTAGTAAACCAGGGCGATGCACCGCTCAATGATTCATAATTGGCATCAACGTGCACAGACATATTGCGCCCCATAGGCGCGACCAGCTGAAACTGGTGTACGTCAATGTCGTAGCGATTCAATTCCCCAGAGGGTACCTCGGAGCGTGAGAGATCGTCTTCCTGATAGTTGGATAACTTATAAGAGGCTGTGCTTTGTGTAGGAGGCGCATCTGCCAGAGCTATGCCCGGCAGTGCCAGAGCAGTGCTAGACAGGGCGATGATATTAGCAGAGTCGCTATTCTTCAAGGTTGCGTGAGCGGCTAGTTGCAACCGCAGCCGCCACCAGCTGCGCTGTTGCCGCCAGAGGAGGCTTCTTTACTGAAGAAGATATGGTCATTTAGGGCGCTCTCCAGAGGGTCTGGATCCCAAGTCATTTCGTCCCTGGCGAGATAGCCGCGCTCCCATGCTCGCACGTCAGCGCAGGAGATAGGAATAATGCTGCAAGATAGCAGCAGTAAGGCCGTACGCAGTTGTTTGATGAAAACTACCTCCCGCTCTGCGGCCTCAGCTGACTAGTTGCCAGCCAGCGAGGCCTTAATTGCTTCCTCTATCATGTCGATATCGCCAGATCGAAAGCCCATATGGACCAAGGTCACTGTGCCATCGGGTTGAATAAGGTAGGAAGTCGGCATGCCTATCACCTCAAACAACTCGGCCGCATCACCATCTGGATCTGCTGGAATCAAGAAGTCTAGCGGCGTATCTTCCAGGAAGTCCAAGCCATCTTCGATTGGGTTGTCTACATTGATGGCGACTATTTCAAGGCCCTGATCCTTGTACTTGTGATACATGTCGTTATACAGAGGCAGCGAGGTGAGGCAGGGAGCACACCAGGAGGCCCAGAAGTCGACATAAACAGTCTTTCCCTCTAGGCTGGCTGTGCTAATTGCGGGCTGATCGCTGTAAATCGAAGGTAGGTCGAAAATTGGTGCGGTATCACCTTCTTCTACAGCCGAGGCGAGCATGCTCGCTGCGCTAAGTGCTAGAAAAGCTAATATCTGTGATTTTTGCTTAAATTTCATGTTGTTCCCTATCTTGTGAGTTAGTTGCCATTCTCAAACTTGAACACCGCTTTAGGTCAATTCTGCCAGAATCTCTATAATTACGATAGGCGCATGAGAGTTGGATTATGGGCCTCGTCCTTAATTGCAAGCTGAGTGGCTTAACTCTGTAGAGTAGAACGCGCTACGGATACTTCCGTTTACACGGTCAGCAGTAATAATTATGTAAGCTGCGGATTGGGCTCTGCGAGGCTGCGTAATAGATGCTGCCAGCGCCGTTTCTGAGTCTTTAGTCGAAATTGCATCTCACGGTAGCCATGCTTGAGCTGGAGTTGATCTAATGAATGAAGGCTTTCCTGTAGCTGCTTGCCTCTAGTTTCGTACCAGGCTTGTCTGTGTTCGGTCCACAGTTGCAGGGTATGCAGAAACTGTTCGTATTCTGACTCCAGGCGAAGTCTCCAGGTTTCAGAAATGTCGAAGCGTTCGCATTTCTCCGTCGCTTTACGGTATTGGAGTTCCAGGCGAGCCTTCTCGATCTGTGCTGTATTGCAGCGCTTTAGATCGTGGGTCAGACCAATCAGTGCAAGCAGGCTTATGATCCATTTCGTTGGATCGAACTGCCACCACCGAATACCATTTCTGTAGTCCCATTGAAATGTGTGGTGATAATTATGATAGCCCTCACCATAGGTAAAGAAGGCTAACAGGGTATTGTCTCTCGCAGAGCTATTCTCGCTATACGGCTGTCGCCCCCACATGTGTGCTATGGAGTTTATAAGGTAGGTAACATGCTGGCTTAAAACTAGGCGCAGTAATCCACCCAGTAAGATTCCAGCGAGAATATCTCCGTGGATATACCCAAGGAATGCGGGCAGGCCAATATTCATAATCAGAAGTAAGCTTAGATAGTGCTTTCTCTGCCACATGACGATTGGGTCATTCATGAGGTCCTTGGCGTTAGAAAAATCATCTTGACCGCTCTCATAATTTCGCAGAATCCAGCCTATATGAGAAAACCAAAACCCTCGACTTGCGGAGTACGGGTCCCGTTCATTGTTATCAACGTATTGATGGTGGCGTCTATGTGCCGATGCCCAGGTTAAAATATCGTTTTGAAGTGCGCAGGCGCCTCCCAATGCGAAGATTGAGCGAACAATTGGATGTGCCTTATAGGCTTTGTGGGACCAGAGGCGGTGATAGCCGGCGGTAATGGATATGCCGCAAAAGCCCATGAGAAGTAGGAAAACGGCCCATTCATAAAGGTCGTAGCCATAAAAATAACCGTATAGGGGGACCAGGACTATGGCGAATGCCGGCGTTAGGCTGAATAGCAGCATATTCATCCAGTTGATCGGGGCTTTTTCCATTATTCCGGTTCCTGCAAGAGTAGCTTATAGGGGCTAGGTTGAATTAGCTGTAAAACTCGACATGATAGAGCGTAGTATTAACAGAATTAGGCGCAGCTGCAACCGGTAGCGTAATCATTGCTAATATTGGTGAAATTTTTTATAGGGACAGTAGTTTAGAGGTGGGAAAATGGAAGAAAAACTAGTCGAACTGGAAACTAAATTTAGTTATCAAGAGGATCTGCTGTCAGCGTTAAACGAAGTTGTTATTAGACAGCAGCGTCAACTTGATGAATTGCTCAGGCAGATGTCTGCGGTAAAGGAGCAATTGCAAGAAGCGATCGAGAGAGTGCCTGGTGAGGGAGGGGAGCTAGATCAAAATGAAAAACCCCCTCACTACTGAGAGGGTTGTACTAAGCCTCAAGCCCTAGCCCGCCACTGCCACATCGTCAGCCTTTAAGCCCTTATCGCCTTCGCTGACTTCAAACTCCACGCGCTGTCCATCGTGCAGAACGCGGTGTCCCTCACCCCGAATTGAACGGAAGTGAACGAATACGTCATCGCCGCTGTCGCGAGTAATAAAACCGAACCCCTTGCTTGCGTTAAACCACTTCACACTGCCTTGCTCTCTAGGCGAATGCGATTCATTTTCATCGTAGTCATATCCGCTGAAAGCAGAGCCTTGCGCAGCCCAGAAGCTACTAATTAATATAATAACGAATAGAGGAAGCGCGAATAATGGCAAGTTGGCAGTTGTTAGTGAATATTCCTGCGAGCTAAGAAGGTAGAGCGGAATGCAGGCTAGAAGCGTGACAATAGCTGAAATAATAAATGGCTTTTTGAACATGTTCATACTCTTATTGGTTTTATAGTTAATACGCTGGCTGGGGAAAGGCTGCTGTGGGTCGCGGGCTCCTCTATGGGACAGCTAACAATATGACCGGGCAGAGGCAGCTTACGAGCCGTTCTGACCATTATCGACCTTCTCTCCCCCAAGCGTCTTATAAGCGAGAGTCTCTCAAGAAAGTCTAGCAACAAAATACACTACTGCTGCGACAAATAAAATAGCCCATGAGTACTCCACAATACCCGCTATGCCTTATGCTCGCTTCAGCTTCAATTCAGCTTCTACTTGTTAGGTTAGCAACCCAGGCTGGTGTCAAGATGTGGCTCAAACATCTCGAGCCAGGCGGTAAATGAGGCTCTGATTAGTGAGGATGGGACATGAACACTAGACTAGTAGGCATATTGGCGGCATTGGTATTGCTATCCACGCAGGCATTCGCGGAAACCACTTACGCCACTGCACCGGTGATTGAATCGCGCGCGATCTATGAACTCGTCGAGATTTCAAGCCCTCAGGAGCAGTGTTGGGAAGAGAAAACAGCGATAGATCGCTATGGGAATGGAAATCGTTCAAATACACCGGTGCTAGTGAGTACTATCTTGGGTGGAGCGATAGGCAACGCTGGAGGGCATAACAAGTCAAACCAGCGTGTTGGCGCGGTTCTCGGCGCCATGTTGGGACACTCTATAGGACGTGATATTATGGATCGCAACGAACGACCCAGTAGCCGTGAATATCAGACAGTACAGCGCTGTGAGACCGTATATCAGCAGCACGAAGAAGAGAGGCTGGCAGGCTATCAGGTTACCTATCTTTATAACGGGCAGGAGTATTCTGTAAGAACCAATACAGACCCAGGCGAAGAGATTCGAGTGAGGGTGAGCATTCAACCGGTTTTATAGTCAGGCCGACTGTTTAATCTGATTATGGGGTTCTCGGATAACGAGGAATATTTTGAGCAAGACATCGATACTAAGTTTGCTAGTCGCACTACTCTTTGGAGTGTTCGAGGTGGCGCATGCCCAGAATATTCCCGCGCAACCTGCACAGCTCGACATTAACCGTAGCGATAACACTGGAAACGCCACACAGGCCAGACCACGCGTAACGGAAAGACAGGCGGTGGAGATTGCAAGGCAGCGTTTCGCCGGCAATATTCTACGAATTAGCCTGATCGGAGTTGGTGCTAACCAGCGTTATCAGATTCGTATGGAGAACGAAGGCAAGGTATTTACTGTTTTCGTGAACGTCATAACGGGCAGAATAAGCGGTGGCGGCTAAGCCTTCGCATGAGAATTGGAGAGTCTCTGAACAACTCTCTGATCGCTCTCTAGGCAGAAATTGAGGTAGTTCAGAATGCGATTATTAGTGGTTGAAGATGAAAGTTTGTTGCGTCAGCAATTGCAACAGGGGCTTTCGAAGCAAGGTTATGTGGTTGATGTGGCCGAAGACGGGAAGTCTGGTCTTTATTATGCGACCGAATACGACTTCGACGCTGCCATCATCGATCTGGGTTTGCCAGAGATTGATGGGATCTCCCTCATTCAGCAGGTTCGTGCGGCAGGCAAGGAATATCCAATTTTGATACTTACCGCGCGCGGTGACTGGCAAGACAAGGTTGCCGGCCTCGATGCCGGGGCCGACGACTATGTCGTCAAACCCTTCCAGCTGGAAGAAATCCTAGCCAGGCTAAATGCGTTACTGAGACGCGCGGCAGGCTTTGCCAAACCAAAGCTCGAATTCGGTCAGCTTAGTCTCGATATTTCAGCGAAGCGCTTATTGGTAAATGAAAAAGCTGTCGACCTAACTGCTTACGAATACAAGATGCTTGAGTATTTGATGCTGCATCCCGGGCAGGTGATTTCGAAGACTGAATTGACAGAACACCTCTACGCGCAAGATTATGACCGTGATAGCAATGTCCTTGAAGTCTTCGTTCGTCGCCTCAGGCAAAAGTTGGATCCAGATCAGACCCTTAAGCCTATCGAAACGGTTCGCGGTCAGGGCTATCGATTCAGCCTTGAAGAATCTTAGTCAGGCAATTCGAGTTAGTATGGTCACCACTGCATGACCACTTCTGAAAAAACATCAAATTATTCTATACAGACGCGACTCGTCATCTCGTTTAGTATTCTTTTGTTCGTGTTTTTAGGTCTTACCGGCGTGGTATTGGATCGAGCGTTTAGAAACAGCGTTGAAGCGGGAGCTGCCGAACGCTTGCAGGTGCAAATCTATCTTCTGCTGGGAGCGGCGGAAGTGTCTGATGGCGAGTTTTATTTCCTGGAAGACTTGCGTGAGCCAAAGTTTAGCCAGCTCAATTCGGGTCTCTATGGGTTTATCAGTCGGCCTAGCCTTGGTGAATTATGGCGCAGTGACTCGGCGCTTGCCTTTTCTCTAGCCGACCCTCAAGTACTGCGTCAGCCGGTTCAAGTCGGTGAGACACAGTCCTCAAAAACACTAAGCGCAGAAGGAGAAGAGTACTTCGTGCTGAGCTACGGTATTCTCTGGGAGGATGGTATTAGCGAGTACAGTTTTACTGTAATCGAAGATGCCGCTCCGTACTATTCAGAAATATCTAATTTCAGAACGAGTCTTTGGTCGTGGTTGGGCGGGGTTGCACTGCTGCTGCTGTTGATTCAGTTTTTTCTGATGCGTTGGGGCTTGTCGCCATTGCATAGGATGGCAAGAGATCTCAAACAGATTGAGTCTGGAGATAAGAATCAACTCGCCGGAAATTATCCCCGAGAGTTACAGCGCGTAACGAATAATCTCAATGTGTTAATTGAGACAGAACGAAAACAACAGCAGAGATATCGAACTACGCTCGGTGATCTTGCGCACAGTCTGAAAACGCCGCTGGCGGTGATCGCGGGCACTATGCAGACGCTCTCAAGGAGTAAGGCAGACGACAAGGAGCAGCTCGATGCGGTAGATGAGCAGCTTACCCGAATGAATCAAATAGTTAGTTATCAGTTGCAACGGGCGGTGCAAACCAATAACCGTTCTGCGCTAGCGAGACAGGTGCAGGTAAAGCCCGTAGCGGAGAAAGTTCTTGATGCCCTCGCCAAGGTGTACGCAGACAAGCCGGTGTCGTTAGTCAGATTGTTGGACGAGAACGCTGTGTTCTACGGAGATGAGCGTGATCTACTAGAGCTGCTCGGTAATGTTCTGGATAATGCGTTCAAGTACGGCAGGGGTAAGGTCAGTATTCGGGCGAGTGTTGAAAACCATGATTCCTCTGGCTTACAGATTGTCATCGAGGATAACGGCCCTGGTATTAGTATTGAGAAACAGGAGTATGTGCTGCAACGCGGAGCCAGAGCCGATACCCTAGTACAGGGGCAGGGAATTGGGCTGGCGGTTGTTACTGACATTGTCGGGAGTTATGGGGGCACCATAGAGGTTGGCTCCAGTAACTTAGGTGGTGCAAAAATCACCATGCGCTTCGTTTCGACTAGGCAAGGTAGCTAGAACACGAGTCCAGCGATGACAGCAAAGAGCGTCATTAGAAAGAGAAACCATTTCATGCTTTCCTGCGAGGTGCGAACGGCGACTTTTACAGCGAGATGAGCGCCGGCCATTGAGCCGGTGGCGAGAATCAGGCCGGGTATCCACCAGACCTGATCGAACGCTATGAATATCACCAGTGCGACACTCGTAAATGCCAGTGCGCAGGCTGTTTTCAGTGCATTAGCGCGAAGCAAGTCATAGCGAAGTCCACCGGCTAGAGCGGCGAGAAGAATGAATCCAACCCCCGCCTGAACGAAGCCACCATAGACTCCAGCGGCGAACAGCCCCCACCAGGCGCCTCGACTTTCACTAGGGGAGATGTTCTGCGTGCCGGGAGGGGGAGCGATGACCGTGGGTCTGAGTAAAATGACCAGCGCCATCAGCAAAATCGTACCTAGCAGTATTGGTTTCAAGAAAAGATTGGGTATCAGTGCCGCCGCAATAGCGCCGCCCATGCCGCCAATTACGGTTGGGATGAGGATTGGAATAACAGCCGGTCGGTCCAGGGTTTCGTGCTTGTCATATCCTGCCAGTCCGACTAAACACTGCATAGTAACAGCGACGCGGTTAGTGGCGTTGGCAATATCCGCGGGGAGGCCTAATACCATCAGCGCCGGCAGAGCGAGGTTCGAGCCGCCACCAGCAACAGTATTAATGCCGCCCGCAAAGAATCCGGTAATGCCAAGCAGAAGGACTGAGCTAAGGGTAATTTCCAAGATAATTCCTAGCGTGGCTCAAACAGCAGAGTCTACGTGATTAGGGCTCAAAAAAGGTACAATGTGAGCTGTAGCCTTCGCATAGGCGCGACCCGTGTGAATTGGGGTCGTGACCCTTCTTTGTCCTATAGACCAGTGTGATGTGAATTCTGTCACAGTATAATCAATTAAGAGTCTGAAATTATTAGTTCTTTTAGCCAAATCACAGTCTTTCCTAGAGGATTCTATAGGGTTAACCTAGGTAGAACTACCGATAGCTATTCAATTGTAGCCGGCTTAACCGACAAACTACTTGTACAAATACGTTATTTAGCCTGAAAATTCGGGATTCTAGCCCTGGCTTTAAGGGTTTTCAGAGGTTCTTGGTAGTGGCTGTGCAGAAGGTTTGCTTTGAAACGGAAATTTCATGCTATACGGATTCCATCAAATTGAAAAAATGTGATCAAAACAAGGGTTACTCTCTGATCGAGTTGCTGGTATCACTGGCTATTCTGAGCATTCTGTAGGCGGTGATTATACCAATAAGTTTGGACAGTAAAGCTTATTGATCGTGGTTTTTCAGGGTATGTCTGAATATGAATTTAAGGATAACAGTAAAGAGATAGGTATGGAGCAGCAAATTAACGTTGTGATGGCTCAACTCAATTTTTTAGTCGGTGATATTGATTTTAATACTTCCCTTATAATTGAGAAGGCGAAGCAAGCGATTCAGGAGTATTCTGCAGATGTGGTTGTCTTTCCAGAGTTGGCATTAACTGGCTATCCGCCTGAGGATTTGCTGCTTCGCGCCAGTTTATCTATTCGAATTGAAAAGGCGCTACAGCGGATTCGGGATGAAAAACTGTCCGCGCATCTGGTCATCGGCTATCCGGAACGAGAGGCCACAAAGTTATATAACTCCTTGGCGATTGTTGGCTATGGAGAAAGCCTCGCGAATTACCGCAAGCAGCATCTACCAAATTATCAAGTATTCGACGAGCAGCGTTATTTCGAGAAGGGTAGCGAAGCCTGTGTGTTGGAAATTGGCGGTCAGAAAGTAGCGTTTACAATTTGTGAAGATATGTGGGAGCACGAGCCGGTGCTGCAGGCCAGAGCGGCTGGAGCCCAGTTGATGATCAATATCAACGCGTCTCCTTTCCACATGAATAAATTGAGTGATCGGCAGGAGCTGCTGCGAGCGAGAAGTACGGAAGGTGGCTTTCCAATTATTTATGTAAACATGGTGGGGGGGCAGGACGAACTTGTTTTCGATGGTGGATCTATGGCGGTAAGTGCTGCTGGAGAATGCCGTTGCCTAGCCCCTAGCTATGTTGAAACTTTGCAGCCCGTGGTCGTGCGTGAGCCAACGCAAAGCGGAGCGCCATGCACGATACCCATGCAGCAGCTCGCAGCGAGCTTATCTCTAGAAGCTCAGGTCTACCATAGCCTGGTTTTAGGGGTTCGCGACTATGTGAACAAGAATGGATTCAAGGGGGTAGTTTTAGGTTTGTCCGGGGGCATCGATTCTGCGCTTACTCTTGCAATAGCTGTGGATGCATTGGGCAGTGACCGGGTTCAGGCAGTGATGATGCCTTTTGCCTATACATCTCAGTTGAGTCTCGATGTTGCAGCGGAGCAAGCTAAGAAAATCGGCGTCGACTATCAGTCTATATCGATCGGGGGGGTTTATTCAGCTTTTATAGAAGCGCTTGAGGAGCAATTTGCCGATACCGAGGCTGACGTTAGTGAGCAAAATATTCAGGCCAGATGCAGGGGGGTATTGCTGATGGCAATTTCAAATAAGAAGGGTTTGCTGGTTTTAACCACTGGTAACAAGAGCGAGATTGCGGTGGGTTATTCAACTCTCTATGGGGATATGGCCGGTGGCTTCGACGTTTTGAAAGATGTGTCTAAGACAATGGTCTACAGTTTAGCTACTTACCGAAATTCTGAGTATTCCCACACTCCAGACGAAGTGATACCGCAACGTGTAATCGATAGGCCTCCATCGGCGGAACTGGCACCGGATCAGGTGGATCAGGATAGCTTGCCTCCCTACGATGTGCTCGATCGGATACTGGAACTTTACGTAGAGCAGGATCAGAGCGCCACATCGATTATTGCCCATGGTTTCGATGAGCAGATCGTAAGGCGCGTGCTTCGACTCGTGGATTTGAACGAATACAAGAGGCGGCAGAGCCCCGTAGGCGTGCGACTTACTCAGAGGGGTTTTGGTCGAGATCGACGCTATCCTATTACCAATGCCTGGCCTATAGGCGACTAGTTCTAGGATGCTATCTGTTTGGAGGCCTGGTGTCATTTGGGCGCTGCGGTGATTGCGCCCTATTGGGTCGCAGCACGTTCCGATTCTGACGAATCACCTGGCGAATGCGCTGCTCTGGGGTGCTGCTGCGGGCGCCGTTGTTCTGCTCTGGGCGAGGATTTCTCTGTCGCTGCTGCTCAAACTGTTCGCGAAGTCTTTCTCGTTCAACTTGGGGCATATTCTGGAAGCGTCTTTGTACGTTTCTTAGTCGGCGTTGCTGTGGTCGGCTAAGACTGTTGAAACGTTGGAAGCGCTGGTTGATTATGCGCTGTTGTTGCTGCGAAAGACTCTGAAATCGTTGCTGTTGGTTCTTGGCCCGCTCGCGTTCTTGTGGTTGCATCTGTTGAAAGCGATTCGCCCCAAGCCGCAGGCGTTGCTGCCTCTCAACGCTAAGATTTTCCCACTGCGGCTCGGGACGCTCCGAGTATTTTTCCACCAGCTTAAACATAGCATCCTGCACCAAATCCAATGCATCCTCGGAACTGCCAGTCGCGATCTGAGCAATGCGAAAGGCGCGAGACTGCACGCCTTGAAGGAACTTATCCAATAATGCCGAGCTATTCAGAACTAACCCTCCAGAAACCGCCATATTCATAGTCTTTGGTTCGCTAAGTTTTGGCGGTCTACTGCTGTATATCGGCTAATAAATGACCATTATTACCCATTCTTTCTTATAGAAACGCGGGACTGAGGATTCGATTTACGTGAAAAGTGTGGAAATCTGAATATTTCTTGGAATAGCGGTCTGCATCAGATAGCTAGACCGGGCAAATTCACTGGCCTAGTTGAAAATGCCAAGGCTAAGTATGCTGAGCCATGAGCGGCGTTCTTGCCCGGGCTGCACCTGAGTATTGATGATCTGCTGACTGCCAGAATTCTGTGGTCTGGTAGCTGGAGCTAGAGGAGGTTCTATCCGATTGTCGCCCACCAGACCGAAAGAGACGGTGTAAAGCAGCGAAGGATTAGTTATCTCGGTGCGAATGACAAACTCGCCATCATCGTCGATAGAGGCATGATCGGGATAGTTTTCTCTCAACAGCGCCAGTGAGGTATCCGCGAGATCATTCAGTCCAAGCCGCAGGTAGCATTCGACCATGATTGCTACGCCATCAGCTACCGCCGGTGTGCCTTGAAAATTTTCGACTACATACTGACCGCGCCGCAGCGCTGCAATGTAAGCGCGACGATCCAGATAATAATTTGCTACGTGTACTTCATAGCCTGCGAGATTGTTACGCAGGAATACCATGCGCGCCCTGGCATCTCCGGCATAGGGGCTGTCGGGGTATAGGGCGAGTAGTTGGGAGAAATCTGAAAACGACTCCCGTGCGCGACCCGGGTCTCGTTTGGTTGGATCTACAGGCAGAAATCGATTGATCAATCCGCGGTCATCAGTAAACGAGGACAAGCCCTTCATGTAATAGGCGTAGTCTATATTTTCACTGTCGGGGTGCAGTCGAATGAAACGATCGGCTGCGGCTCTGGAGGCCTCGGCGTCCCCATTGCCATAATAGGCATAAACAATTTCGATCTGGGCCTGCTCGGCGAAGCGGCCAAAGGGGAAACGCGACTCCAATGCCTGATAGGTTGCGATCGAGCCTATAAAGTTTGAGGAATTAAGTTGTTCCAGCGCGCGGCGGTAAAATTGCTCTTCGGTTGTCAGACCTGCGAATTGATCTCTTTCCTCGTTACTGAACCAGCCACAGCCGGCAAGGAAAAGGCAGATCATGAGAGTCAGGGGTAGTTTTACAGCTATAACGCGCACGGCCTTTCCTGTTTTTCGATGTAATTATGTATTTTTGAGGCTCAGCAAGTAGCTAGCCGTAAAAACGCTATTTAACCACAGCGCCGGTCTCAATCCCAATCTTTGCTATGTCTCGCCATCACGCGGAAAGCGGACTGTGCTGTGTACAGCGGCGTAATCAAGTATCATGGCGCATGGTAAGTCATATATCACTTAAAGCAGAAGTCACCGAAGGGTTGTCCGGCAATCGCTTAGACCAAATTGCGGCTAAATTGTTTCCCGAATATTCACGAGCGCGCCTACAAAGCTGGATTAGGGAGGGTGCCTTGCTGGTGAACGGCAAGCAATTGCGGCCCCGGGACAAGTTGGAGGAAGGGGATTGCCTGATCGTAGAGGCAGAATTGGAAAGCGCAGAAACCTGGGTAGCTCAGGAGATGCCGCTAAGTATTGTGTATGAGGATGAGCATCTGCTGGTTATTAACAAGGCAACCGATGTAGTGGTGCACCCAGCCGCCGGGCATCAGCAGGGGACATTGCTCAACGGTCTTCTTTATCACTGTCCGAGTCAGAAAGAGCTGCCTCGCGCAGGTATAGTGCATCGACTCGATAAGGATACTACTGGTCTCATGGTTGTTGCCAAGAGTTTGATAGCACATGCGAATTTGGTTGATCAGCTGCAACAGCGATCCGTAAGTAGAGAGTATGAGGCGGTAGTTCAAGGCGTGCTCACTGGCGGTGGGACTATTGAGAAAGAGCTTGGCAGGCACCCGGTAAACCGCAAGAAAAGAGCCGTAGTGGAGATGGGGCAAGAGGCGGTGACTCACTACCGCGTAATAGAGCGGTTTCGTGGTCATACCCATGTACAGGTGAATTTGGAGACCGGGCGGACGCATCAGATTCGTGTGCACATGGCATATCTGAATCACGCCCTCGTCGGCGATCAGTTATATGGAGGGCGCTTTCAGTTGCCGTCAGCTTGCTCGAAAAAGATGGTCGACTGCCTGCGTGGATTCAAGCGCCAGGCCCTGCATGCTAGAAAGCTAGAATTGGATCATCCTGCAAGTGGTGAGCGCATGAGTTGGCAGGCAAGCACTCCAACGGACATGGTTGAGCTTATTGAGCAACTTCGACAGGACGGTGCATGATAGAGGATCAGCTAATTTTCGCTGATTGGAATGCACCAAGTACGGTGGTGGCATTGTCTACCACAAGAAAAGGCGGTAGTAGTGCTGCGCCCTATGCCTCTTTTAACGTCGGCGCCCATGTTGGCGACGAGTTAGCTCGTGTAGATGCGAACCGAGCAATACTACAAAGCGAACTTCCTCCTGATTTACGCTGGCAGTGGCTGGATCAGGTTCATGGTGCAGACGTGCTCGAGGTCGTAGCCCCGGGATCAACGCTTACTGCGGATGGACTGTTAACGAGAGAGAAGAATCTAATCTGCTGCGTGCAGACGGCTGATTGTTTGCCCGTTTTCGTGGCAGCATTGGACGGCACTGAAGTTGCGATGACTCATGCCGGTTGGAAGGGGTTGGCGTCAGGTGTCATTGAAAATACCATTTGGGCTATGGAAAATTCAGGCGAGGACTTGGCCGTCTGGTTGGGGCCTGCAATAGCCTCCTGTCATTTTGAGGTTGGGGCAGAGGTGAGAGAGTGTTTTCTTGCCGCCGAAACTTCAGAGTCGAGCCAGCATGAGTTGGAGCGTTGTTTCTCTCCCGCTAAATCTCATGGGAAATTCATGGCGGATCTCTATGGCATTGCTCGGATCAAGCTATCTCGTCTCGGCATTAGCTATAGTAATATTAGCGGCGGCACTCATTGTACCTACTGCGATGAGGATCGATTTTTCTCCTATCGGCGCGATGGCGTGACCGGCCGCATGCTCAATGCTATATATATTGAAGGCTAGTTCCAATTCTTATATCCCAGCTTCTAATTATCATCTAGACTGGCTCTATAGCCGGTTATATCAGGTCCTTCCGGGCAAATAGAGCCTAGTAAAAAACTTCTTTCCAGCCGTTGAATTTCTGCATGGCGACCCAATTATTTAGCCTAGAGAATAGATTATTAGTTGCGCCTGCCTTGGTGGCCCAAATATGGGATCGTTATGCGAATCGATAAATTAACTAGCAAGCTGCAGTTGGCTCTGGCCGACGCGCAATCTATGGCTGTGGGCGCCGATAATAATTTTATTGCGCCCTCACATCTGCTCCTGACTTTGATAGATCAGAAGGGGGGCTCTGTGCGTCCTCTGCTCTCGCAGACGGGCTTTGATGTGGCCGATCTGCGCACCAAACTACAAAATTTGGTCGAAGATTTACCGAAGCTGACGGACAGTTCCGGTGAAATTTCCGTGTCTAGTGATTTGGCAAAGATGCTAAATCAGGCCGATAAGATTGCTCAACAAAAAGGTGATTCTTTTGTTTCTAGCGAGACTATATTGCTCGTTGCCATGAAAGACTCAGGCGCCGTGGGCAAGCTGCTCAATTCCTATGGGGTTTCTGCGCAGGCTCTGGAAAACGCCATCGTTAATTTACGAGGCGGAGCGAGTGTTGACGATGCTGGGGCTGAAGATTCCTGGCAGGCGTTGGGAAAATATTGTGTTGATTTAACCGAGCGCGCTGAAAAAGGCGAGCTGGATCCGGTTATCGGTCGAGATGCAGAAATCAGGCGCACCATACAGGTTTTGCAGCGCCGCACAAAGAATAACCCGGTTCTTATCGGCGAGCCTGGCGTAGGTAAGACCGCGATCCTAGAGGGGCTCGCTCAGCGCATCGTAAACGGTGAAGTACCAGAGGGATTAAAAGACAAGAAGGTGCTATCTCTGGACATGGGCGCGTTGATAGCCGGTGCAAAATTTAGGGGAGAATTTGAAGAGCGTCTCAAGGGCGTTCTCAATGAACTTTCCAAACTCGGGGGCTCGGTAATTTTATTTATCGATGAGCTACATACCATGGTGGGAGCAGGAAAGGGCGAAGGAGCCATGGATGCCGGCAATATGCTGAAGCCAGCTCTGGCTCGGGGAGAGCTACACTGCGTCGGAGCGACGACACTCGACGAGTATAGACAGAATATAGAGAAGGATGCAGCTCTGGAACGTCGGTTTCAAAAGGTGTTAGTTGAGGAACCTAGCGAAGAAGATACGATTGCTATCCTGCGTGGCCTAAAAGAAAGATATGAGGTTCACCACGGTGTCGATATTTCAGACGGGGCGATCATCGCCGCGGCCAAACTCTCGCAACGCTATATTACAGATCGGCAATTGCCCGATAAAGCTATCGACCTTATTGATGAGGCGGCGAGTATGATCCGCATGGAGATCGATTCCAAGCCGGAAGAGATGGATACCCTGGAGAGAAGACTGATCCAATTAAAGATGGAACGCGAGGCCTTGAAGAAGGACGAGGATGCTGCTTCCAAAAAGCGTAAAGAGAAGCTGGAAGAAGATATCGCAGAATTGGAAAAAGAATTTTCCGACCTGGAGGATATCTGGAAATCCGAGAAGGCATCGTTGCAGGGTTCACAAGCTATCAAGAGCAATCTTGAGAAGGCCCGCAACGATATGGAACTCGCTCAAAGAGCGGGTGATCTTGCACGCATGTCAGAGATTCAATACGGTGTGATCCCTGGCCTCGAGAAAAAGCTCGAGGAAGCAGCAGAGGTCGAGACGAGCGAGAAGCAGCTACTGCGTAACCGCGTGACCGAAGAAGAGATTGCCGATGTGGTCTCTCGTGCCACTGGTATCCCTGTGAGCAAGATGTTACGGGGTGACAAACTTCGTTTGTTAGAGATGGAGGATGCGTTGCACAAGCGTGTCATCGGTCAGAATGAGGCGATTAAAGCGGTTGCCAATGCGGTGCGCAGATCCAGATCTGGATTGTCAGACCCGAATCGACCTAATGGATCCTTCTTGTTTCTTGGGCCAACGGGCGTAGGTAAGACCGAGCTGTGTAAGGCGCTGGCTGAATTCCTGTTCGACACGGAAGAGGCCATGGTGCGTATCGATATGTCCGAATTTATGGAGCAACATTCCGTTGCGAGACTAATCGGCGCGCCTCCGGGTTATGTAGGTTATGAAGAGGGTGGCTATCTCACCGAAGCGGTGCGTAGACGACCGTATTCGGTGTTGCTGCTAGACGAAGTGGAAAAGGCCCATACCGATGTGTTTAATATATTGCTTCAGGTATTAGATGACGGTCGCCTAACGGATGGTCATGGCAGGACTGTAGATTTTAGAAATACGGTCATTGTCATGACATCTAATCTTGGGTCTGACCGAATTCAGGACATGATGGCCGATGGCGCTACAGAGGGAACTATAGATAAAGAGGTTTATGAGTCGGTAAAGGTGGCGGTTATGGAGCGGGTGGTAAAGCACTTCTCTCCCGAGTTCGTTAACCGAATCGATGAGACCGTGGTGTTCCATCCGCTGTTGAAAGCACAGATTCGCGGAATTGCAGAGATACAGATCGAATTGCTGAATCGACGTCTTCACGACAACGATCTAAGTCTGACCGTTACGGAGGCTGTGCTCGACAAGATAGCAGAGCTCGGTTACGACCCTGTCTACGGAGCGCGCCCCTTGAAGCGTACCATTCAGAACCGTATCGAGAACCCGCTTGCACAGCAGATGCTGCAGGGAAGCTTCGTCGATGGCGATGTAATCGCCATAGATCTGAATGCGGAGGGGGAGTTGGGCTTCTCCAAGAGCGAATCCAGCCCCACCGATAGTGCGGCTGTAGCACAGCTATAGCCGCTATTTACTCCTTGTCAGGCACCGCAAGGCCGCTAGATGCCTTGCTGTCGCCTGCATAAGAGCTTGACTTTCCTTGAATTAATGGCAAAATCCCGCCTTGTTCCAGCAGAGAGATTCGGCCAACCGCTAGTCTTACTGCAGTAATCTGCAAACGCCGCAACCGGCACATCGGCAGATTGCCAGCTAGGTGTCAGAAAACCTCCACCTAAGAGCCCCTATCACGTTATCGCGCACGGGGCCGACAAGAAGCAAGAATCGACAGGTTTTCCTGCGTCATGCGGATTGTTTATACAAAACCATAATAATATTCGAGACACAGCGGGCCCTCTGGCCGGTTGTGCTATTACATTATTTTCCTGTCTTTGATTGGCAGGATTACGACGACTTACGTTTTAGAGGCAATGAAAAGTGGATCAATTATCTGGTGGTGAGGCGCTCATACGTGCTCTGCATGATGAAGGCGTAGATATCATATTCGGCTACCCGGGTGGAGCCGTATTGCACATCTACGATGCGATCTTTAATCAAGACAAGATCGAACACATATTAGTTAGACACGAGCAGGCGGCTACCCATGCTGCCGATGGCTATGCGCGTGGCACAGGCAAGCCTGGTGTGGTGCTAGTGACCTCCGGTCCTGGTGCGACGAATGCGATTACGGGTATAGCGACAGCCTATATGGATTCTATTCCTATGGTAGTTATCTCCGGGCAGGTTGAGAGCCGTCTGATCGGTTCCGACGGCTTTCAGGAGACAGATATGGTGGGTGTTTCTCGTCCCGTCGTAAAGCACAGCTTTATGGTGCAGAATGCGGCGGACATACCACTTATCGTCAAGAAGGCTTTTCATATTGCTTCAACTGGGCGACCTGGCCCCGTTGTTATTGATTTACCTAAAGACGTAACCGATCCGAAAGTTAAGTTCGATTACGCCTACCCGGTCGATATCAAAATGAGGTCCTATGCAGTACCTGCAAAGGGACACTCGGGCCAGATAAAGAAGGCTGTAGATGTATTAATGGCTGCAAAGCGCCCGATGATCTATGCCGGTGGCGGGGTTATTCAGGGTGAAGGCGCCCAAATGCTCACCGAGCTTACGCGGGAATTGGGCTTTCCTATTACTAACACACTGATGGGTCTTGGCGCCTACCCTGCATCGGATAAGCAGTTCGTTGGTATGTTGGGTATGCATGGTACCTACGAGGCGAATATGTCGATGCATTATTGCGATGCCTTGTTGGCTATAGGCGTGCGTTTTGATGATCGTGTTACGAACTCAGATGTGACGAAATTCTGTCCCGATGCAACTATATTGCACGTTGATATCGATCCAGCCTCTATTTCGAAGACTGTTTCCGCAGACGTTCCTATCGTGGGTTCCGTGATCTCGGTTCTAGAAGAGATGCTTGCACAAGTAAAGGCATCGAAGCAGAAGGTTGATGAGAAATCCTTAAAAGTTTGGTGGGATCAGATCGCGCAATGGCGAGAGAAGGACAGTCTCGGTGTCACGCCTTCCGAAGACGGCATCACGATCAAGCCACAGGAAGTCATTCAGGCTGTGCATGCAATAACCGAGGGCGATGCCTACGTCTCCTCGGATGTGGGTCAGCACCAGATGTTTGCGGCTCAATACTATGGCTTCGACAAGCCGCGTCGCTGGATTAACTCAGGAGGTCTCGGAACTATGGGTTTTGGCTTCCCGGCGGCTATGGGAATTCAGTTTGCGTTTCCTGATGCCATTTCCGTTTGTGTTACCGGAGAGGGCAGTTTTCAGATGAATCTGCAGGAGCTTGCTACCTGCATGCAATACCAATTGCCGATAAAGATAATCTGCCTTAACAATCGTGCTCTGGGCATGGTGAAACAGTGGCAGGACATGCAGTACGGAGGTAGACATTCGCACAGTACCTATGCCGAATCATTGCCTGATTTTATCAAACTGGCGGAATCTTATGGCCATGTTGGTATCAGGATCGAAAACAAATCAGAGTTGAATGCAAAACTTGAAGAGGCATTTGCCCTGAAAGATAGATTGGTATTTGTAGATGTCTTGGTAGACCCGGAAGAGCATGTGTATCCAATGGCCATCAAGGGCGGCGCAATGAAAGATATGATATTGAGCAAATCGGAGCGAACCTAATGAGACATATAATTTCAGTTCTGATGGAAAACGAACCGGGCGCTCTCTCGAGAGTCGTTGGTTTGTTTTCGCAGCGTAATTACAACATCGATTCTCTAACTGTTGCGCCTACCGAAGATCAATCGCTTTCGCGACTCACGCTGACCACAACCGGTGATGAGAGAAGAATCGAGCAGATAACCAAGCATCTGAATAAGCTGGTTGATGTGGTCAAACTGGTCGATCTTACTGAAGGCGCTCATATCGAGCGGGAACTAATGCTAATAAAGGTTAAGGCTACCGGTGCCCAGCGCGCCGAAGTAACTCGAACCACGGAGATATTTCGTGGACAGGTTGTAGATTTAACAAACAGTGTATTTAGCATACAGCTAACAGGTACAAGCGATAAGCTCGATGCGTTTATTACAGCGCTTGGTGAAAGTATTGTGTTAGAAGTGGCTAGGACGGGAGTCTCCGGAATTTCCAGAGGCGAGAAGGTGTTGACTCTCTAGGTTTGTTTAATGGGGTTTATTCCAGACACAAAAAAAGGGCCTAGGCCCTTTTTTTGTGTCTGGCTTTTTTAAGCTCAAAGCAATATTGGCCTCAAACCAATTTCTTCATTGCCGTCATGTATTTACGTAGCTGCTTGCCAACAACCTCGATGGGGTGAGAGCGAATTGCATCGTTAACACTGATCAGTTCAGCATTATCAACGCTCATGTCCGTAGTCTGCAGACCCTTGCCAATGACGTCGGTGTCGACGGTCTTCATGAAGTCTTCCAGCAGAGGAACGCAGGCGTGGGAGAACAAGTAGCAACCGTATTCGGCGGTGTCAGAAATCACCTTGTTCATCTCGTATAGTTTCTTGCGACCGATCAGGTTGGCTATCAGGGGTACTTCGTGAAGTGATTCGTAGTAGGCAGACTCTTCGATAATGCCGCTTGCGGTCATTGTTTCAAAAGCAAGTTCTACACCGGCCTTAACCATCGCCACCATAAGGATGCCATTGTCATAGTATTCCTGCTCAGGAATATCCATGTCTCCAGCTACCGACTTTTCGAATTCGGATTCTGTTGTCGCTTCGCGCCATCCCAAGAGCTTCGCGTCGTCATTAGCCCAGTCTTCCATCATGCCGGTGGAAAAGCTTCCAGTGATGATATCGTCCATGTGCTTTTGGTAGAGCGGGGCCATAATGGTTTTAAGTTCTTCCGCTAGAGAATTTGCTACCAGTTTTGCGGGATTCGAGAGACGATCCATCATGTTTGTAATGCCGCCATGCTTCAGGCCTTCGGCAACTACTTCCCAGCCATGTTGCATTAGCTTCGAAGCATAGCCGGGGTCGATACCTTTCTCGATCATCTTCTCGTAACAGACGATAGATCCGGTCTGCAACATGCCGCATAGGATAGTCTGTTCACCCATTAGGTCGGATTTCACTTCTGCGATGAATGAGGACTCAAGTACGCCTGCGCGATGTCCGCCGGTTGCCGCCGCATAGGCCTTGGCGATATCCATGCCCTCACCCTTCGGATCGTTCTCGGCGTGCACGGCGATTAGTGTGGGAACACCAAAGCCGCGCTTGTATTCTTCACGTACTTCCGTGCCTGGGCACTTCGGTGCAACCATCACGACTGTAAGGTCGTCTCGAATCTGCATGCCTTCCTCGACGATGTTGAAGCCGTGGGAGTAGGCCAGACAGGCGCCTTCCTTCATAAGAGGCATCACCTGGCTGACAACGGGGCTGTGCTGCTTGTCCGGCGTTAGATTTAGTACCAGGTCGGCGCTGGGGATTAGTTCTTCGTAGGTGCCAACGGTGAAACCGTTTTCAGTGGCATTCTTCCAGGAATCACGCTTTTCGGTAATGGCGGCTGCTCGCAAGGTGAAGGAAACATCCAAGCCGCTATCGCGCATGTTCAGGCCCTGATTAAGGCCCTGAGCGCCGCAACCCACGATAACTACCTTTTTGCCATTTAGCTTGTTCACGCCATCGCTAAACTCGCCACGGTCCATAAAACGGCATTTGCCCAGTTGGTCTAACTGCAGGCGCAGGGGCAAGGTATTAAAGTAATTCATGAATCCACTCCGATCTGTTCATCGTATTAGTTAAATGTACTGTTTGTGATGCTGTTTAAGCGAGCTAAAGACTTAATTTCAGTGAGGCGCGATCATATAGCATCCGCAATCTTGCGTAAAATGTTATCTTTTGACCGGAATTAGTCCCGCAGGCGCGCAAATAGGCCTGTATAATCACAAAGTTTCGTAAATACTGATAGATCAGCGGGATAGCATGAGCGAAGAAGAGCAAGACCAAGCGGCCGAGGGCCTGCTGCCAATCGATGAGCATGAGGAGATCGTATCCGAAGATGGCCGTAAGGTGCGTCGACGTGGAATCTACTTACTCCCGAATATGCTGACTCTGGGTGCTTTGTTTTCCGGCTTCTATGCCGTGATAGCTGGCATGTCTGGCGATTTTAATGAGGCTGGCTGGGCTATTCTGATAGCCGGTGTATTAGATGGCCTAGACGGGAGGATTGCCCGACTGACGAATACGCAGAGCGCCTTCGGCGCCCAATTCGATAGTTTGTCCGACATGGTCTCCTTTGGTGTGGCGCCATCTCTCATCATGTTCAGCTGGGCCTTTGAGCCATTGGGCAG